>JANNPG010000007.1:0-5700 GCA_031399805.1 Betaproteobacteria bacterium
GCCGGCGCCTATCGTGCCGGTCGCGCCGGGGCGATTGTCGACGACCACCGGCTGGCCAAGCACATCGGTGAGTTTTTGCGCGAGGATCCGCGCGACGCTATCGGCCGGGCCGCCGGGCGGAAACGGCACCACCAGCCGCACCGGCTTGGCGGGGTACGGTTGCGCAAGCGCCGCGCCCGTCGCGAGCATGGCAATCGCGGCGCAGAGTATCTTTTTAAGGAAGTTCTGACTAAGTCCGTTCGTGCTAATGTATAGAAGCACCGACAAAATACTTACCGGGAGATAGCGTCCACCCTTCGATACCTCAGGGCGAACGGTTGAGGACTTAATCGGAGCTTCCCAAATATCCATGTCGTTGCCTCCTGCGGATAGCCGGTTCAGGCACGCAGCAGCGGCGAGAGTTCGCGCACCGAGGCCAGCGTTTCGACCGCGCGCAGCATGCGGATAGTTTCGCCGGCGGTATTTTCTGGCAGCACGGGTGCTGCCAGCCGCGAGAATTTTGCGATGCGCTCGGCGTCAGTCACCGGATCCGCCGGCATGCCATGCGGATCCTTCACGAAACTCTGCAGGCGCTTGCCGTCGGCGAGCTCGACTTCGACCCGCGAACCGTAATGCTTGGGGTACGCAGCTTCCATTTCCGCGTCGACGTACAGCTCGACGCGGCACGCGAGTTCGCGCCGTGCCGGATCGTTGATCGCCTGCTCGGTGTACATCGCCGGATCGGTCGGATCCGCGGTCAGCGCGAGCGCAGCGCAATAGGGAAAACTGTATTGCGCGCCCATGATGTCCGGCGGCGCGACCGCGCCGTTGTTCTTCACCGCGTAGGCGCTGACGCCGATGCGGATTTTCGCGATCTCGTCCGGCGCGAGCACGCGCACCCCACGCAAGCCGACGAGTTGCTGCACCGCCGCCTGTATCCAGCTGCAGCAGGGATAGACTTTCACATAAACATTTTCCGTGGCCCAGCGCTTGCCAAGATCCGCGACCAGCGCGCGCGGGTCGATGTCCTTGCCGCCGAAAACGTCCAGGAGGCCGAAGCGCCCGTCGATGGCGGAAGGCGGTGCCGTGAAATCGCGCGCGGCCAGTTGTGCCATGCGCACGCCGGACTCCGCCGCGCGTCCCGCGTGCATGCGTTTCATCATGCCGCCGCCGGTGCCGGCGGCAAAGCTCTTGATGCCCGACGCGGTCGAACACGCGAGCGCTGCGGCGGCGAGCAATCGCGCCGGGGAGAGATTCATCACGACACCCGCCGCGATGGCCGCGCCGACCGGGCCGACCAGCGCGGTCTTGTGAAATCCGCGATGCGCGGGCTCGAGTCCCATCGCGAGACCGATGCGGTTCATCGCCTCATAACCGGCTACGACGCCGAGCAGCAGTCGCGCGCCTGATGCATCGGTGCTCTCCGCGGTCGCCAACGCTGCCGGAACGATGATCGCACCGGGATGAACGATTGGTTCGTCCAAAAGATCATCCAGTTCAAATCCATGCGCCGCCGTGCCATTGCACAGCGCGGCCGCCGGAGCCGCCAACATTTTTGCGTGACCGACCACCGTACTGAAACCGCGCGAGCCCTCCGCGGACATTTCATCGGTCATGATGCGCGCCCACTCTTGCCGCGAACCGAATAACGCGCAGCCGAGCGAGTCGAGCAGGCACCATTTCGCGATGTCGGCGACCTGCGCCGGCACCGCATCGATGGATAGCCCATGCAGAAAACCTATGAGCTCCCGCGCGAGCAGCGGCGATGGCAGAGATTCCGGTTTCATGAACTGTGATCCCTTGACATGCAGGCTGACGGGTGATGCGCGAATCGAACGCGCGATTCGCGACCGTGGACTCAAATTAGCCAGTCAATCAAAAGCGCTGCTGCCCAGCAGCGCTTCGCGAAAACGGTTCTTGATGTGGGCGCCGTCGCGCAAACGGATCGCCATCGGGTAGCGCGTGTGGTTGACCTTGATCGCGACAAACGCGGGACCGGCGGGCGCGTAGAGCTTGGGGATCCACGCCTTGAGCTGGCTCTGCGTATGGATGGTGCCGGTGCGCGGAAATTTCGCGGCCTTGGCCATGCCTGCGAGATCGACGCCGCGGCTGGTGTGCGTGGGCTGCATGCCGGTCTCGCTGTATTGTTCGTTGTCGATCACGACGATGGCCAGGTTGCGCGGGCCCTGCGTGCCTATCGTCGCCAGCGCGCCCAATCCCATCAGCATCTCGCCGTCGCCCGTAATCACCAGCACCTGCCGTTTGGGCTGCGCGAGCGCCAGCCCCAGGCCCATCATCGCGGCGGCGCCCATTCCGCCCCACAGGTAGAAAGTGTTCGGATGGTCGCCGGCGGCGCCGACGTCGTAGCATGAAGAGCCGAGTCCCGTCACCACCAGTGTGTCCGCGCGGCGGGCGAGTATCTGGTTGACGGCGGCGCGGCGGTCGAGCGTCGCCTTGATTTTTTTGGCCATGATTATTTGCTCCAGTCTTTGAAGCCGATGACGCGTTGCGATATCAGCAATGCAACCGGGCGGCACGTGTTGAAAGTGAGCTGTGCCGCGGCGAATACGTGTTCGCGAATCTCGTCCGCACGATCGACGCGCTGCACGACGACACCCGCATGCTGCAGCACCGGCGGCGTGCCCTGCCCCATTGCCAGCTGCCACGGGTTGAACTCTCCCCATTCGCCGCGCATGGTGACCAGCATCAGGAGCGGAAAGCGGCATTCGTGCATGATGGAGAGGAGATTGATGCAGTTGCCCACGCCGGATGATTGCAACAACAGCGCGCCGCGTTCGCCGCCGAGCCAGGTGCCTGCCAGCATCGCCACGCCCTCTTCTTCGGTGGTGAGCGAAATAACTTTCATGCTGCGGTCGGCATGACAGCTGTTGATCAACTGCGTATGTCCCGCATCCGGCACATAGGCGACCTGCCTGATGCCCACCTGCTTCAATACTTCGTAGATGTCGTTTGGCCAGGTGGGCGGCTTTTTCTGCGCTTTCAATAGAGCACTCCTTTCAACTTCAGCAATTAAATTCTGAACCGTGTCGCGAAATTCGATACTCGGGGCGCGTTTCAAAATGATATACCCCGATGTTATGGGTGCATTTTTGTAGCGCAGGCGACTCGCCTGCATTTGTTGACGGAGCAGGCGACTCGCCTGCGCTACCTTTATTTCGGGATGCGCTATCAATCCAGTTTCACACCGGACGCTTTTATCACGACCGCCCATTTTGCGAGATCCTTCCTGATGATCTGCGCAAATTCAGCGGGGGAAGTGCCGGCCATCTGGGTGCCGGTGGGCTCGAAGCGGTTGCGGAATTCCGGCTGGAACAGCACTTTTTTTGTTTCGCGGTAGAGTTTGTCCACTACTCGCGGATTGGTTTTGGCGGGGGCGAGCATGCCGTACCACAGATCCGTTTCGAACCCGGCGAACCCCGGCGTCTCCGCCACGGCCGGCACGTTGGGCAGTGCGGGCGAACGCTGCAGCCCGCTCACGGCGATTGCGCGCACGCGGTTCGATTCGATTAGCGGCGTGGCCGTCAGTATGCTGACAAACATGAACTGCACCTCGCCGCTGAGCAGCGCCACCAGCGCCGGTGCTGCGCCCTTGTAGGGCACGTGCGTCATTTCGATCTTCGCCGCGGTCTTCATCATCACGCCGCCGAGGTGCGCGCCGCCGCCGCCGCCGGATGAGCCGTAATTCAACTGGCCCGGTTTTGCTTTCGCCAGTGCGATCAATTCCGGGACGGACTTTACGGGCAGACTCGGATGCACGAGCAGCACGAACGGGAGGGTCGCGACCTGGCTTACGGGCGCGAAGTCGCGCACCGGATCGTACGGAAGTTTGGAAAGATTCGGATTGATGACAATGGTGGCGTTGGTCGTCAACAATACCGTGTAGCCGTCCGCCGGCGCTTTGGCGACGATGTCGGCGCCTATGTTGCCGTTGCCGCCGGCGCGGTTGTCGACAATGACCGGTTGCCCCCACGCCTCCGTGAACTTCACCGCAATGGCGCGGGCGAAAATATCGGTTCCGCCGCCGGGCGCGAACGTCACGATGAACCGGATGGGCTTTTCAGGGTAGGGAATACTGTCCGCGGCAGAGCAGAGGCCGGGCAATGACAATAACGATAGTGCGATCTGAGTGCAATTCCTGTGGTGCATCATTGTGTCCTTCCTCCTGATACGCGTCATTGGGGCCGAATGGTTTAATATGCCCGTTCGCGCCGGCTGGTCTTCGCAGCCGAACAGCGATAATAACAAATGCGCCGTGCGGACGCCGTGACCCGGTTTCCCACGACCCATTGCAGACAGGGGGAACTTGCACATGTATGTGTCTTCCGTTCCGGATAATGCGGAGTTCGATTTCATCGTGGTCGGCTCCGGTTCCGCCGGGTGTGCCGTGGTAAACCGGCTCACCGCCGATGGCCGCCACAGCGTGCTTTTGATCGAGGCCGGCGGCCGCGACACCAACTACAACATCCACATTCCGCTGATGGTCGCGAACGTGCTGAACGATACGCGCTGGACGTGGCCGTACATGACCGAGCCGCAAACGCATCTCAACGGCCAGACGCAGAAGTGGGCGCGCGGCCGCGTCATCGGTGGCTCGAGCTCGGTGAACGGCAATCTGTTCGTGCGCGGCGATCCAAAGGAATACGACAACTGGCGCGACCAGGGTTGCCGCGGCTGGAGTTACTCCGACCTGCTGCCCATCTTTAAGCGGCTCGAAGACTACCCGCAAGGCGACCCCGCGGTGCGCGGCCGCGGCGGCCCGATTCATTGCACCAGCCTTGAGAATTTCGACCCGCTGTCGAACGCTTTCGTCGGCGCGTGCGTAGAGGCCGGTTTCAGGCGGCTCAAGGATTACAACGACGGCAGCTACGAAGGCGCGTTCCATCTTCAGTACTCGACGCGCAAGGGTTTGCGCAACAGTTCGTCCGTGGGCTATCTGCGCCCCGCGCAGAAGCGGCCCAATCTCACGGTGTTGCCGCACGCTACGGTTACGCGCGTCCTGCTGGACGGCAAGCGCGCGACCGGTGTTGAGTATCGTCTCGACGATGCGACGCTGCGCCAGGTGCGCGCACGGCGCGAAGTCGTGTTGTCAGCGGGACCGCTGGCTTCCCCGCAACTGCTCGAACTGTCGGGCATCGGCAACAGCGAAATCCTGCAGAAGCACGGCGTGAACGTCGCACATCATTTGCCCGGCGTCGGCGAAAACCTGCGCGACCATCCGAATACGCGGCTGACTTTCGAGTGCTCGCAGCCGATCACGATCAACGACGTTCTGCAAAGCCCATGGCTCAAGTTCAAAGAGGGGCTGCGCTTTATGTTCAAGCGCGAAGGGTTGCTCACGATCTGCTCGGCGACCGCGCAGATGAATTTCCGCAGCCATTCGGAACTGAAACAACCCGATCTCGTGCTGCGCCTCTTGCCGCTTTCCGGCAAAGACCGCTACGCGCGCACGCCGGGCTACGGCATGGACAAGTTTCCCGGCTTCACGTTCGGGGTCACCGTGCTGCAGCCGCGCTCACGCGGCACCCTGCACATACAATCGAGGGATCCGTTGCAACAAGCCAGCATGGACCCGCGCTACCTGTCGCACGAGGCCGACGCGCAACTGTTTCTCGACGGTGTGCGCCTTGCGCGCAAAATTGCGCAGATGCCCGCGCTGAAGCCGCTGATCGTGCGTGAGACGCGGCCGGGCCCGGAAGTCCA
>JANNPG010000030.1:0-14131 GCA_031399805.1 Betaproteobacteria bacterium
GCGGGCAAAGTCATCGTGGTGACGCGTCCGGCGCACCAAGCTGCGCACCTCGCCGATATGATCAGTGCCGAGGGGGGCGACGCGCTGCTCTTTCCCGTGATCGAGATCGCCGACATCGAAGATAAGGAGTCGCTCTACGCACTGATCGACCGGCTTGACGCATTCGAGTGGGCGATTTTTGTGAGCCCCAATGCCGTGCAGAAGGCGCTCAGCCTGATCAAAACGCGGCGCGCGCTGCCGCCGCAGCTGCGCTTCGCCGCGGTCGGGCGCGGCAGCGTGCGCGAACTGGAGCATTACGGCGTGACCGGCGTGGTCGCGCCCGCGCGCTTCGACAGTGAAGCGCTGCTCGAGATGCCCGAAATGAAGAGCGTGGCGGGCAAACGCGTGGTGATTTTCCGCGGCGACGGCGGCCGCGACGTGCTCGGCGACACGCTGGCCGCGCGGGGCGCCCTCGTCGACTATGCCGAGTGCTACCGGCGCGAACGGCCGCAGCGCGATGCGACGCCGCTCATTGACGCATGGGCGCGGGACGAGTTGCACGCGATCACCGTCACCAGCAGCGAGGGCCTGCGTAATCTTTTTGAGCTGGCCGGCGCACGCGGCCGGGCGCAGTTGCGCAAAACGCCGCTGTTCGTGCCGCACGCGCGCATCGCCGCGACCGCGCGCGAGCTCGAATTCGCCAGCGTGGTGCTGACCGCGCAGGGCGATGACGGGCTACTTGAAGGATTGAAACGATGGTTCGCCGCACGCACTTGAATGCGCGTGCCTGATTACAGCGGCACTGCCACTTTAGAGTCCGTAACACAGTGAAACACGTGTGCGTTGCAGCCAGAATTGGTGATGGCAAGGCGCCCGGTGAAGCGAATACTCTATGTATTCGCAAGACGAGCAACGCAGTTAGCGCCGATTCTGGCTGCAACCCTTCGGGCTGGCACGAGTTTTGGCCTGTAGCCCCCGGCTCTCGGCGAAAGGATTTTGTCTTTGGGGCGGAGACGGGAGCCAAGGGGCGCAAATACATACCGGGGGCTACGTCGCCGTTCCCGCAAGCGGGCCTGCGGCTAACGAGTCTCGGCGCCACATTGTCGCAAGCCACTAGCTTAGAATGACTAAGCGTCGTGGCTCGCTTCGCGTTCTGAGCCAAAATCGTGACAGCGCATCGCGCGTTTCACTATGTTACGGACTCTTAGAGTTGGACTGATGGAAGAATCTCCAAAATCAGAAGCGCACGACCCGGCGGCAAAATCCGCGCCGGCAAGTCCGCGCCTGCGCTATCTGCAACCGGTGGCGATAGCGGCGGTGGTCGCGGTCGTGCTGCTGGGCTGGCAGTGGTACGACAGCCATCAGCAGATCAATAAGCTGCAGCACGAACTCGCGCAGCGTCTCGCCGCCGCCGATGTCCAGAACAAGGAAAGCCGCGGGGTCGCCGAGCAGGTGCGCGAGGCCACGCGCGAAGCGCAGGTCAAGCTCGGCGTGCTCGAAGCCAAGGTGCAGGAGTCGCAGAACCAGCAGATCGCGCTCGAGGCCCTGTATCAGGAGTTGTCGCGCGGGCGCGACGAATCGCTGCTCGCCGACGTCGAGCAAACGCTGCTGGTGGCAAGTCAGCAACTGCAACTCGCGGGCAATGTAAGATCGGCGCTGATCGCGCTGCAGGCGGCGGACGCGCGGCTCGCGCGCCTCGACCGGCCGCAACTCGCGGGATTGCGCAAGGTGATCGCGCGCGACATCGAACGGCTGAAGCTCGCACCCTACGTCGACGTGATCGGCATCAGCGCGCGCCTCGACAACCTGATGGGCGCAATCGACACCCTGCCGCTGGCGATGGAAGTGCGTCCATCCGAGACGGCATCCGCCGCCCGGAACACGGTGGATGCGGACGCCAGTGCGTGGGCGCGCTTCACGCGCGAGCTGTGGCGCGACATGCGCGACCTCGTGCGCATCGAGAAAATGGATCGCCCGGATATCCCGCTGCTGACACCGGGGCAGACCTATTTTCTGCGCGAAAATCTCAAGCTGCGCCTGCTCGGCGCACGTCTCGCGCTGCTCGCGCACGATGAAAAGAGCTTCAAGGCCGATCTCAAAGCGGCGCGCGAGTGGCTCGCGCGCTATTACGATATGCGCGACAAGACGGTCGCCAATACGGCTACCGCGGTGCGCCAGTTGCACGACAGCCCGGTCAGCATCGAGGTGCCCGATGTCGCGGCCAGCCTCGATGCGGTGCGCAACTACCGGCTGACGCGCGAACGCGCGCGCTAAGCGGACCGGGCATGCGCTGGGTATTCTGGATTCTCGGCTTGTTCGCGCTGGCGGTTGCCGCGGCGCTCGCGCTGCGCTTCAATGCCGGCTACGCGCTGCTGGTGTGGCCGCCCTACCGCGTCGAGTTGTCGCTCAATCTGCTGGCGCTGCTGCTCGCCGCCGGATTCGCCATCGGTTACCTGCTGCTGCGCTTTATCTTCGGCGCCATCGCGTTGCCGGCCAAAGTGCGCGAGTATCGCGCACGCCGTGACCGCGAAAACGCGCGCATCGCCATGCTCGATGCGGTGGGCGCGTTTTTCGAGGGGCGCTATGGGCGCGCCGAGAAAGCTGCGGCGAGCGCGATGGAGTCCGCCGAGAGGCCCGCGCTGGGGGCGGTGCTTGCCGCGCGCGCGGCGCACGAGCTGCGCCATTATGACGAGCGCGACGCCTATCTCGCTCGCGCCGGGGAGGTTGCGCCCGACGATTCGGCGATGCGCATCATCGCCGAGGCCGACATGCTGCTCGACCAACGGCGTTTTCAGGACGCGTTGGTGGCGTTGAAGGCGCTGCCGAAAAAGCACACCGCAGCCTTGCGTCTCGAATTCAAAGCGCAGCAGCAGGCCAAAAACTGGGAGCAGTCCCTGCTGCTGATCGAGCAACTGGAGCGGCGCGGCGTGTTCGATGCGACCCAGGCAGGCCAGTTGCGCCGCTACGCGCACGCCGAGAACTTGAAACGCAAGGCACTCGACCAGCGCGCGCTCGAAGAGTGCTGGCGGAAAATTCCCGCAGAGCAGCAACGTGACGTCAAGATTGCCGCCGCCGCCGCGCAATGCTTCATGGCGCTGGGTGGTTGCGCGCAGGCGACCCGCATCATCGAGCAGGCGCTGGAGGCGGAATGGGATTCCGAGCTGGTGGGGTTGTATGCCGAATGCGTGGGCAGCGATACAATCCGCCAGATCGAATGCGCCGAGAAGTGGCTCACGCGCAATCCGCGCGACGCGGTGCTGTTGCTGGTGCTCGGCAGGCTGTGCGCGCAGCGGGAGTTATGGGGCAAGGCACAGAATTACGTTGAAGCGAGCATCTCGGTTGAACCGATGTACTCGGCCCATCTCGCGCTGGCGCAGTTGCATGACCGGCTCGGCAACGCCGACGCCGCGCGCCGGCATTATCGCGAGAGCCTGGATCTCGCCGTCAATCAGATCAAGCAAATGACGGGCGGTCGGCGCCGAACGCCGCTATAGCGCGCATGACGACATGACGGGACACATAGCCGCATACCCCCTCCGCATGGCCTGATGCAGATCATTGCGCAGCAAGCGCTTAGAATTTACGCGTAGACGAGGCCGGCGTGAACGCGTCGGAGAAAAACTCCTCATCCGGCAGGCCGCACTGCGCGGTGAAATCGCGGTGCGCGGATTCGACCATGACCGGCGAACCGCACGCATAAATCTGGTAACCGCGCATGTCCGGTATGTCCTGCATGACCGCCTGGTGCACGAGGCCCCTGCGGCCGCACCAGTGGTCGCCTGGCAGCGGTTCTGACAGGACCGGCACGTACTTGAAGTTACTGTGCGTGCGCGCCCAGCGCTCGGGCAATTCGTGCATATAGATGTCGGCACGCACGCGCGCCCCCCAATATAGCGTCAGCGGGCGCGAACTGCCGGCGTGAATCGCATGCTCGACGATCGCCTTGATCGGTGCGAAACCGGTCCCGCTGGCGATAAGAATAACGGGTTTGTCGCTGTCATCGCGCAGGAAAAACGTGCCGAGCGGACCTTCGAAGCGCAGGATGTCACGCACTTTCATCCTGGTGAAAACGTGCTGGCTGAACGGGCCGCCGTAATCGCGCAGATGCAGTTGCAGGAATTCATCGTCGTGCGGCGCATTGGCCATTGAGAGGCTGCGGCGGGAACCATCCTTCATCAGGATGTCGATGTATTGGCCGGCCAGAAACTGCAGGCGTTCGGACGCCGGCAGCTTGAGGTACAAAACCATGATGTCGGCGGCGACGCGTTGCATATTCTGGATGCGGCACGGCAGCGTTTTGATATGAAAATCCCTGGCAGCGTCGACTTCGCGGCATTGAATGACGATGTCGCTGCGCGGTTTGGCCTGGCAGAAGAGCGCCATGCCGAGCCGTTTCTCCGCGTCGGTGAGCGCGTTCTCCTGGTAAACGCCGTAATCAACCTCGCCGGCAAGCACTTTGCCTTTGCATGTCCCGCACGCCCCGTTGCGGCAGCCGTACGAGATCACGTAGCCTTCGCGCAGCGCCGCGTCGAGTACGGTCTCGCCTTCCCGCGCGGTGAAGACGTGATGGGTGGACTCGATGGTTACCTGGTTGGGCATGGCGTAGCGTATTTATTCCGGTGCAGGCGAACGACTGCTTTTTTAAGTTAGAATTTGCACACTATGCGACGTTTACTGATCAACGGTTGCGGGGATGTGGCGCTGCGCGCCTTGCCGCAGCTACGCGAACGCTACCGCCTCTATGGACTTACCCGCGACCGCGAGCGGGCGGCCATTCTGCGTGCGCAAGGCATGGTGCCGATTATCGGGGACCTCGATGATCCGGCAAGCCTCGACGGTTTGGCCGGCATTGCGCATGATGTTCTGCATACTGCTCCGCCACCGCAGCGCGGCACGCGGGATACGCGCACCGCCCACCTCATCGCCGCACTGGCAAAGGGCAAAAGTCTACCACAGCAACTGGTCTACATCAGCACCAGCGGGGTGTACGGAGATTGCGCGGGCGCGCTCAGGATCAAACTGCGCTATCCGACTGTGCGCGAAGGTATCGCGTCGATCGAACCGGCGCGCGTGGCTTAGGGACGGCGATGGACGCTATGCTCATTATCACCAGCACGCCCGACCGCGCAGTCGCGGAAAAAATCGCCCACGCGCTGGTCGAACGCAAACTTGCGGCGTGCATCAATATCCTTGCCGGCTGCACCTCGATTTACCGCTGGCAGGGTAAAATCGAAACCGCAAGCGAAGTGCCTGTGTTGATTAAAACGCGCGCCGACCTCTATGACGAGGTCGAGGCGGCGATCAAAAGCCTGCACCCCTACGAACTTCCGGAAATTATCGGGGTCTCTGTAGGGCGCGGGTCGTCCGATTATCTCGATTGGGTCAACGCCGCCACCGTAACCGAAATCGGCTGAACCCACCATGTTGACGCGCCTCATCCCTGCCTTACTGCTGCTCCTTGCATGCGCCGCCGGTGCGGCCGAGCCGGATTTGCTCGAGCCCGAGAAGGCGTTCCGGTTTTCGGCGCGCCTCATCGAGGCAAACCAGATTGAGGTACGCTACGAAATCGCCCACGGTTATTACATGTACCGGGACAAGTTCAGGTTCGATGCCAATCCGGCATCGGTCACCATCGACGGATCGCAACTGCCGCCGGGCAAAATCAAGAAAGACGAGTTTTTCGGCGACGTGCAGATTTATCGCGGCGTCCAGCGATTCGTGCTGCCGGTCACGGGGGCGGGAACGCAGGCGCCGCGCTTTACTTTAAAGGCGGCGTCGCAGGGTTGCGCCGATATCGGCGTGTGTTACCCGCCGCAGGAGCAGACGACGGAACTCGTGCTGGCGGCGTTTACGTCGGCCACACCCAACCAGGGATTTGCGCCATTTGGGCGTATGGAACCCGCGGCCGGCGCGCCGGCCGCGACAGGGCCCGGGTCGCAATCTGAAGATTCATTGATCGCGGGGTTGTTCAGGGGCGGGTTCTGGGTATTGATTGCCAGCTTCTTCGGCTTCGGCCTGCTGCTCGCCCTTACGCCGTGCGTATTTCCGATGATTCCGATTTTATCGAGCATACTCGTGCCGCATGGCGAGCACCTTACGCATGCGCGCGGGTTTGCGTTGTCGCTTGCCTACGTGCTCGGCATGGCGATCACGTATGCGGCAGCGGGCGTCGCCGCCGGTCTGCTCGGGACCCTGCTGTCCGCCGCGTTGCAAAACGCGTGGGTGCTCGCGGGATTCGCGGGGGTTTTCGTGTTGCTCGCCTTATCCATGTTCGGTTTCTACGAACTGCAGTTGCCAAATGCGCTGCAGAGCCGGCTTGCCGTTACCAGCAACAAGTTGCACGGCGGACATTTTGCGAGCGTGTTCACCATGGGCATATTGTCGGCGTTGATCGTGGGGCCGTGCGTCGCGGCGCCACTGGCCGGCGCGTTGCTCTACATCAGTCAGTCCGGCGACGTGGTGTTGGGCGGCGCCGCTTTGTTTACGATGGCGCTCGGCATGGGGGTGCCGCTGCTGGTGGTCGGTGCGTCGGCCGGCACGCTCTTGCCCAAGGCCGGGCCGTGGATGGAAACGGTGAAGCGGTTTTTCGGCGTCCTGCTGCTGGGTGTTGCGATCTACCTCGTATCGCCCCTGCTGCCGGCGGTGGCGCATATGCTGGCGTGGGCGACATTACTGATTGTGTGCGCGATCTATCTGCATGCGCTCGACCCGTTGCCGCATGGCGCGCCCGGTTTGCTCCGGCTCTTCAAGGGCATCGGGGTGATCGCGTTGCTGGCGGGCGCCGCGCTGCTTGTCGGCGCGCTGTCAGGCGGGCGCGATGTCTTGCAGCCGCTGTCCGGGTTGCGCGGCGTCCCGACGGCGCAGGGGCGCGCCCCGGTTTTCCTGCGCGTGGGGAATCTGTCCGAGCTCGACGGCGCGATCCGTGCCGCGGCCGGCAAGCCCGTCATGCTCGATTTTTATGCGGACTGGTGCGTGTCATGCAAGGAATTGGAACGCTATACATTTTCCGATGAGGCGGTGCGCGCCCGGTTCGGCGGCATGGCCCTGCTGCAGGCCGACGTTACGCAGAACCTTGAGGAGCACAAGGCATTGCTCAAGCGCTTTAACCTGTTTGGCCCTCCGGGCATGGTGTTCTTCGACCGCCAGGGCAACGAGATCAACGGTCTGCGCGTGGTGGGTTTTCAGCCGGCCGACAAATTTGCGGCGGTGCTCGATCTGGCGCTGCGATGAGCCGCCCGCTGCAGGCGCTGCTCGCCGGCGCCTTCGCGGTCTTGTTTGCAGGCGCGGGTTTCTTCTTTTATCAATGGCGGACAGGCGAACAGCCGCCCGATCCGGTGGCCACCGGCCGGACCCTGCTGGCGGCCAAGTTGCTGGGGATCGACGACAAGGTCCAGCCGTTTGAGCAATGGCGCGGCAAGGTTCTGGTGGTCAACTTCTGGGCCACCTGGTGCGCGCCGTGCCGCGAGGAAATCCCCGGTTTTATCAACTTTCAGACGCGTTACGGTGCGCGCGGCGTTCAGTTCGTCGGTGTCGCCATCGACCAGAAAGAACGCGTCATTCCCTACGCCCGGGACATCGGTATCAATTATCCGCTGCTGGTCGGGGGGCTTGAGACCATGGAATTCGCGCGCCAGCTGGGTAACCGGCGCAGCGTCCTGCCGTTTACCCTCGTGGTCGACCGCGCCGGCAGGGTCGTCACGACGGAGGTCGGGATATTGCGACCGGATAAACTCGAAGGCCTGCTTAAACCCCTGCTTTAAGTCGCCGCGTACAGCAGCTATCTGCACGGCATCTTCGCGTAATTTCGTCTAAAATCGTCGAAAACAGGCTACTTCGTGTTTATTGAAATCGGCGTGGCTTGACCCGCACCGCGTTTGATGGTCTCCTGGCTCGCCACCAACAGGGCGACCGACCGCGCCACGCCACGGTCCGGGATGCGGGGCCGGATCATGGCCAGAAACAGCCGCTAAACACACAAATACTGCGGCTAAAAGTGGACAAAATGCGACGATCTGCCTCAAAATAGCGATAACTTACCAAGTTCTGACCAGATAGACGGCGTGCAGGGGAGCCGTCCGGTGATATGTCACACCGCTAAGCGTCGCCGGCAGGGCGACAGCAACTTATGCCCACCTACAAACACATTCTGGCGCTACACGGACCGAACCTTAATTTGCTCGGCGCACGCGAGCCGCAGCACTACGGGTCGGACACTCTGGCGGCGATCGACCAACGATTAGTGGCACGTGCCCAACAGGCGGGTGCCAGCCTGACGGCGTATCAGAGCAATATCGAGGGCGAACTGGTCGACCGCATTCAACAAGCGCAACGCGAGGGGGTCGACTTTATTATCATCAACCCCGCCGCGTTTACGCATACCAGCATCGCCATGCGCGACGCGCTGGCCGCGGTCCGCATCCCGTTCATTGAAGTGCATTTGTCCAACGTGTTCGCGCGCGAGGAATTCCGCCACCGTTCGTATTTCACCGATCTGGCGGTCGGAATCATCAGCGGCCTGGGCGCGAAAGGTTACGAACTCGCGCTTGAGTACGCGCTGCAAGAGTCACGGGGAGGCTGAGCATGGATTTGCGTAAACTGAAAAAACTGATCGATCTGGTGGAGGAGTCCGGCATCGCCGAACTCGAGATCACCGAGGGCGAGGAAAAAGTCCGCATCAGTCGCAACAACTCCGCCAACGCGCCCGTCAGCGCGACCGTGACCCCGGTTGCGGCGGCTGCGCCTGTGGCCGCACCAACCGCGCCCGCTGCCGGCGAACCGGCAGCGCCCAGGGCGGATGGGCATGTGCTGAAGTCGCCGATGGTCGGCACCTATTACCGCGCGCCGACGCCGGGAGCCAAGGCGTTCGTCGAAGTCGGGCAGACCGTCAACGAGGGCGACACGGTGTGCATCATAGAGGCGATGAAATTGCTGAACGAAATCGAGGCCGACCGCTCAGGCGTGATCAAGGCCATACTGGTTGAAAACGGTCAGCCGGTCGAATACGGCCACGCGCTGATGGTGATTGGCTAGCGCCGGTGAGGCGAGAGGCGGGAGGCGTGAACGATAGCAAACCTATCGAGCGCCGTTTCCTTCGCTTTTTCACTTCACTCCTCACTCCTCACTCCTCACTCCTCACGATTCTCCAATGTTTAAAAAAATCCTGATCGCCAATCGTGGCGAGATTGCGCTGCGTATTCAGCGCGCGTGCCGTGAACTCGGCATCAAGACCGTGGCCGTGCATTCCGAGGCGGACGCCGAAGCCAAGTACGTAAAACTCGCCGACGAATCGGTCTGCATCGGCCCACCACCCTCGGCGCAGAGCTATCTGAGCATCCCGGCCATTATCAGCGCTGCGGAAGTCACCGACGCGGAAGCGATACACCCCGGCTACGGCTTTCTCTCCGAAAACGCCGATTTCGCCGAGCGCGTCGAGAAAAGCGGATTCGTATTCATCGGGCCCAAAGCCGAAACCATACGCCTGATGGGCGACAAGGTCAGTGCCAAGGTCGCGATGAAGAAAGCCGGCATCCCCTGCGTGCCGGGCAGCGAGGGGGCGTTGCCCGACGCGGCGGAGGAAATCATCAAGACCGCGCGTGCGATCGGCTACCCGATCATCATCAAGGCGGCGGGCGGCGGGGGCGGGCGCGGCATGCGCGTGGTGCACACCGAAGCCGCGTTGCTCAACGCGGTGTCAATGACGCGTGCCGAGGCGCAGGCGGCGTTCGGCAACCCGATGGTCTACGCGGAAAAGTTTCTCGAAAGCCCGCGGCATATCGAGGTCCAGGTGCTGGCCGACAGGTTTCGCAACGCGATTTATCTCGGCGATCGCGACTGTTCGATGCAGCGGCGCCACCAGAAAATCATCGAGGAGGCGCCGGCGCCGCATCTGCCAACGCGCGGGCGCATACGGGTCGGTGAACGCTGCGCCGAAGCGTGCCGGAAAATCGGTTACGAAGGCGCCGGCACGTTCGAATTTCTGTACGAGGACGACGAGTTTTATTTCATCGAAATGAACACGCGGCTGCAGGTCGAGCACCCGGTGACCGAAATGATCACCGGCGTCGATATCGTGCAGGCGCAGATCCGCATCGCCGCCGGCGAGCGCATGCCGATCAAGCAACGGGACATCGTTTTCAAGGGCCACGCCATCGAATGCCGGATCAATGCCGAAGACCCGTATAAATTCACCCCGTCGCCCGGCCGCATTACGTCGTGGCATATGCCGGGGGGGCCGGGAATCCGCGTCGATTCGCATGTCTATAACAACTACTTCGTGCCGCCCCATTACGATTCGCTGATCGGCAAATTGATCGCGTACGGCGACACCCGCGAGCAGGCGATAGCGCGCATGGGTATCGCGCTCTCCGAAGCGGTGGTCGAGGGCATCCAGACCAATTTGCCGCTGCATGCCGAGTTAATGCAGGACGCGGCATTTCTGCGCGGCGGGACCAGCATTCATTACCTCGAACAGAAACTCGCGAAGTCGACGAAAATAGATTGAGGAGAGAGAGATGGGCGGCGAGAGACGAGAGGTGAGAGGCGCATGATGCATGGACACCTTGATGGAGCGGTGTAGGTTTTCGCCTTGCTCCTCACTCCTCACGCCTCTCCCGAAGAATGGCCTGGCTTTCCGTCACGCTCACCGTAGACGCCAATGGCGTTGAATCACTATCTGACGCGCTGCTGGACGCGGGGGCAATCGCGGTCGACGTCGCCGATGCGCAGGCGGGAACGACTGCCGAGCGCGCGATGTTCGGCGAGCCGGGGGAGACCGGCGCGCGGGATTGGGAACTGTCCCGCGTCAACGCATTGTTCGACGAAAGCGCGGACGTTGCGGCGCGCGTCACCGCCGCCTTCGCGCTCGCTGGCCTCGCCCCGGCGGGCGACTTTCACACCGAGCGCATCGCCGATCAGGACTGGGTGCGCGCGACGCAAAGCCAGTTTCAACCGGTGTGCGTGGCGCCGCGCCTGTGGGTGGTTCCGACCTGGCATACGCCGCCGGATGACAGCGCGATCAATCTGGTCATCGACCCGGGCCTCGCATTCGGGACGGGCACGCATCCGACCACGCGCCTGTGCCTGCAATGGCTCGCCGTCAATCTGCGCGGCGGCGAACGCGTGCTTGATTACGGCTGCGGTTCCGGCATTCTCGCCATTGCGGCGATGAAGCTCGGCGCCGCCTGCGCGACCGGCGTCGACATCGATCCGGCGGCGCTGCTTGCGGCACGTCACAATGCGATGCAAAATCAAGTCATGGTGGAATTTATCGCCGCAGACCGCTGTGCACCGCAAACCGCCGAAGTCGTACTGGCAAATATTCTTGCCAATCCGCTGGTGTTGCTGGCACCTCTGCTCGCACGTGCGACGCGCCGCGGCGGACAGATCGTATTGTCGGGCGTGCTCGATCATCAGGCCGGCGAAGTGCAGGACGCGTATCGCGCGTGGTTTGATATGCATCCGGTCGAGCGTGACGATGGCTGGGTGCTGTTATCCGGCAAGAAGCGTTAGGCGAGGGATAGACACGAGCATGAGCATCATCACCCAATGTCCGGGCTGCGGCACCACGTTTCGTGTTACGCCGCCGCAACTGCAGGCGCAGCACGGCATGGTGCGTTGCGGGCGCTGCGCCAACGTGTTCGACGGTTTCAAGACGCTGGCGACGCTGCCCGACGCAACTTTGCCCGACATCACGCCGGACGAAGCGGCGCCGCAGACGGTGCTGGAGCGCAGCGCGCCGGAAGCGGAAGTAACGGCAGCGCCGCCGGCAGACGCTGTTCCCGCACCGGAACCTGCCGTACCCGCCGCACCGCCTGACGATGCGCCCGCCACCGCGCCGCATCCGTTCGTGCCGCCGCTGGTTGCCGCGCCTGATCCGCTGCCACTCGCGCTGTCCGCCGTCGACCCACCGGCCGCGCGACGTCGTACCGGCGGCTGGGCGTTCGGCACTTTGGTCTTGCTCGTCGTGCTGGTGGCGCAAGGCGCGTACTTCTACCGCGGCGACATCGCCGCGAGCTGGCCGGAAGCGCGGCCGTATCTCAACAAAATGTGCGACCTCCTGCGCTGCACGGTTTCGTTGCCGCAGCGGCCGCGGCAGATCAGCATCGAAGCCTCCGACATGCAGGCGACGGATTCGGCGCGTCCCGGCCTCGTCGCATTGACGGCGACTTTGCGCAATCACGCGACGATCGAGCTCGGATATCCCGCGCTTGACGTGGTGCTCACCAACAGCAAGGAGCATACGGTCGCGCGCCGCATATTCCTGCCCGCCGAATATCTCGTTGCCGGCAAAGATCCGCGCGCGGGCATCGCGCCGAACGCGGAAGTCACGGTGCGGCTCGATGTCGAGACCGGCGATCTGGGCGCGTCGGGGTTCCGCCTCGATCTGTTGCCGGCACCGGCGCGTTGACTTGCGCCGGCGGTGGGCGGCGCCCTTTTTTTATCTGGAACCGTGCCCGTGACAGCCTCAGCGCTTAAAACTACGCCCCTCAACGCGATCCAACGCGAGATGGGTGCGCGCATGGTCGATTTCGGCGGCTGGGACATGCCGTTGCACTACGGTTCGCAGATCGACGAGCATCACCATGTGCGGCGCGATTGCGCGATGTTCGACGTATCGCACATGCGTGTCATCGACGTGCGCGGCGCCGGCAGCCGCGCGCTGCTGTCTTATGTCCTCGCCAACAACGTCGCGCGCCTGCATGAGCCGGGCAAAGCATTGTACTCATGCCTGCTGAATCCGGCCGGCGGAGTGCTCGACGATTTGATCGTCTATTTTTTCGCCGAGGACTGGTTTCGACTCGTCGTCAACGCCGGCACCGCCGACAAGGATTTTGCGTGGTTGACCGCGCAACGCGACGGGCACGCATCGCGTGTCACCCTGACCGCGCGCCGCGATCTCGCCATCATCGCCGTGCAGGGGCCGCAGGCGCGCGATAAAGTGTACCTGGCGTTGGCCGGGGCGCAGGCCGCCGGCGGGAAGCTCGTCTATTTCAGCGCGGCGCATCTGGGCGAAACGATGCTCGCGCGTACCGGCTACACGGGTGAAGACGGTTTCGAAATCATTCTGCCCGCCGCGCAGGCGGGCGCGCTATGGTGCGAATTGCGCGCGCTTCACGTGGCGGCCGCGGGTCTCGGTGCACGCGACACGCTGCGGCTGGAGGCCGGCATGAATCTCTACGGCCAGGACATGGATGAGTCGACCACCCCGCTCGAGACGGGTCTCGCGTGGACGGTCGACCTGCACACGCAGCGCGATTTCATCGGCAGGCACGCGTTGCAAAATGCGCGGCGGACGCACCACGCGCTCGGACTGGTACTGATCGACAAAGGTGTCATGCGTAGCCATCAACTTGTGACCACGGCGCACGGCGATGGCGTAATAACCAGTGGCGGGTTCGGACCGACGCTCGACTGCTCGATCGCGCTGGCCCGTATGCCGGCCGCAGTTCAGCCCGGCGATGAGGCCACGGTCGACGTGCGCGGCAAATTGCTGCGTGCGCGCGTCGTCAAGCCGCCGTTCGCGCGCTGCGGCGAGGTTTTGATCCGCTAACCCCGAACGCAAGGACAAGGCGGCCATCGTTTCAGGATAAAATCCGGCCGATGCCCGCACCCGAGAATATCCCTGGAGCCAAACGATGACGACACCGACGAATCTTAAATACACCAAATCGCACGAGTGGGTGAGGCAGGAGTCCGACGGCACGGTAACCGTCGGCATCACCCATCATGCGCAGGAAATGCTCGGCGATCTGGTTTTCGTCGAGGCGCCCGCGGCCGGGCGCAAGTTGAAGCGGGGCGAAGAGTGCGCTGTGGTCGAATCGGTGAAAGCCGCCGCCGACGTGTTTGCGCCGCTGTCCGGCGAGGTCATCGCGGCCAATGCGGAACTTGCCGACACGCCGGAAAAAATCAATCAGGACGCGTATGCGGCGTGGCTGTTCAAATTGAAACCGGCTGATCCGGGCGAACTGGCCGGACTGCTCGATGCGGCGGCCTATCAGGCCATCGCGGATGCTGAAAAGCACTAGGGAACCTCTGATTAAGTCCTCCGTGGAGCGCGTTGTGACAAGAAGGCCGCAGATGCTAGGCGCCGTGCCGCGGCGAATATCGAGCTATATTCGCAAGGCGCGCAACGACGCAGATGCGGCCTTCTTGT
>JANNPG010000036.1:0-2082 GCA_031399805.1 Betaproteobacteria bacterium
GCTGCGCACCTTCGATCTGGTCAATACCGGCCTCAACCGCTTTCGCTACGAGGGCGGTGCGTGGCATCTTGAAGCATGGGGCGAGGCCAGCCATCTCGATACGGGCCTTAAGACTGCTTTTGGGGGCTCAGCCGCATGACACAGGATCTGGACGGGCTCACCGACGCGCGCGCCGTGTGGGATTTCACCACGGGCGACACGCGCCGTTTTTTCGATCGCGTGAGCCTCATGAAAAAGACCGCGGAGAGTTTTCTTGCGCGCGGAATCGCGATTGATTTCGTGATGCTGATCCACGGCCCCGCGACCCAGTTCGTCGCGAGGACGTACGCTCGCACCAAGTTCGAACAGGAGAACTGCGCGCTGCTCGGCGATATTCATGCGTTGCTCACAGCACTTGCAGCACTCGGCGTGCGCATTGAAGTGTGTTTGATCGCGATGGAGCGCTGCCTGGTAACGCGCGAGAACCTTATCGCCTGCGCGGTGGTCGAAGAGAATGTGTTTCTCAACAGTATCGCCTTGCAGAACAAGGGCTACGCCTGCATGCAGGTCGACTGATGGCCGCCGGGCGCGCGATCACCGTGCTGGTCCACGGTTTATGGGTGCACGGCGTGCTGATGGAACTGCAGCGCCGCTATCTCGCGCGCATGGGTTTCGACGCAGTGTGTTATTCCTATCCTTCGGTGCGGCTCACGCTGACCGAGAATGCAAACCGGCTCGCGCAATTCGCGCGCACGCTGGCCGCGCCCACCATTCACTGGGTCGGTCACAGTCTGGGCGGGCTCGTAATCCTGCGCATGCTCGAACGCGAGGCCGCGCTGCCGCCGGGGCGCGTCGTATTGCTCGGCACGCCGTATTGCGACAGTCATTCCGGACGCGCGCTCGCCGGCAGCGCGCTGGGTGCGCGCATGCTCGGCCGCAGCGTACGCGAATGGCTCGATTTGAATAAGCCGACGCAGTTTCCAGGGCGTGAAATCGGCATCATCGCCGGTACGCTGAGCGTGGGACTCGGCCGCGTCGTGGCGCGTGCTCTGCCGCAGCCTAACGACGGCGCGGTGACGGTCGCCGAAACCAGACTCGCCGCGGCCTGCGACAGCATCGAGCTGCCAGTCGCGCATTCAGGCATGGTGCTGTCGCGGCGCGTGGCGCGCCAGATCGGCGCGTTCCTGCGCGACGGCAGATTCGATCACGGTGTTACCGGAGCCTGACATGAGGACGTTCGCGCTCATATTGCTGGCGGTGGTGCCGCTCACCGCCGGTTGCAGCAATTTCGGCTACTACCTGCAGTCGATCGACGGGCAGATGAGCCTGCTGCACAAGCGCCAGCCTATCGCGCGGGTGCTCGCCGATCCCGCCACGCCGCCGGCGCTGAAAAGCCGGCTCGAGCGGGCGTTGACGATCCGCGATTTTGCCAGCCGCGAGTTGATGTTGCCCGACAACAAGAGCTACCGCGGTTATGCGGATTTGCAGCGGCCGTTCGTGGTGTGGAACGTGTTCGCGACGGCCGAGTTTTCGATCAAACCCGAGCAATGGTGTTTTTTGTTTGCGGGTTGTGTGAGTTACCGCGGTTATTTCGCGCAAGCCGCAGCGGAGGCGTTCGCGCAAGGGCTGCGTGAGCGCGGGCTCGACGTGTACGTGGGAGGCGTGCCTGCGTATTCGACGCTCGGCTGGTTTGACGATCCGGTGCTCAATACATTCGTCAATTACCCCGCGCACGAGTTCGCGCGTCTGATTTTTCACGAGCTTGCCCACCAGTTGCTATACGTCAAGGGCGACACCGAGTTCAACGAATCGTTTGCCGTCGCGGTCGAGACCGAGGGTGTGACGCGCTGGATCGCGCGTTACGGCGACGACAGGATGCGCGCCGATTTCGCGCGATCCCAGCAGCGGCGCGTGCAATTCGCGACACTGGTGCTCAAGCATCGCCGCGAGCTCGGCGCGCTCTATCGCACCCAGCTTGACCCGGCTGCGATGCGCGAGCGCAAAGCCGGCATCTTTGCCGCGTTGAAGCGGGACTACCTGCGGTTGAAGGCTGTGTGGGGCGGCTTTGCCGGCTACGACCGCTTTCTGGACGAGCCCAACAAC
>JANNPG010000045.1:0-17627 GCA_031399805.1 Betaproteobacteria bacterium
GCAGGCGCTCAAGCCCGCGCAGATCGACGGCACGGAAGAGAAAGTTATCACGCTCACGCGCCGCGATGTGTCAGTGGACTATAGCGGCGTGCAGTTTTTGCTCCATCGGTCGATGCCGAACTTTTGTTTCCACTGCACCACCGCGTACAACATCCTGCGTCACAACGGCGTGGCGGTCGGCAAGCGCGATTATTTAGGCCCTAACTGACAGTGAAGTCGTGAGTCGCGAGGAGTGAGTGTTTTCCATCTCGCGCGCTCGCGACCTCACGGCTTACCTCATCCGCAAGACGCGGATTACCGACCTTGCGCTTCCCAGGGATTGACCACTGGTACGTTCAGATCCTGAAAATGCCGCACGTTGCGGGTCGCGAGCGTCGCTCGCCGCGCCAGCGCAATTCCGGCAGCTCGGCCGTCAGTCCTGATTTCTTGAAGCGTGCCGCAATACGCGACCCGAGCTTGGACACGCGTGTGTTCTCAGCCTTCACCACATTGCGCAGGATATGCCGGACTTCCTCTTCCATGCTGCGCCCGTGGCGTTCGGCACGGCGTTTCAGACGTGCTTTAACGTCATCTTCCAGGTGGCGAACGATAAATTGGGCCATGTGTATTTCCCCGAACATTAAATAGATATCATGATATCTCGTGTAGGCCACTCATCGCAACTCCAGATCGCCGCTGACGCTCTCGCGCCTTCCCGCTCTCACAGCCCCTGGTAGCCTCTGGCTATCGCGGATTCTCGCTCTCACGCCCCCTGCCGCAGCGCGGCCGCGCCGAAAATTGTAAGATTCGGTTCCCGCCCGGAAAACCTCTTCCGCGGCCGAACACAGGAGAGAGCAGTGACTTACGAAGCCCAGTTTGCGGAAACCGTTCATCTGCGCGGACACCAGAGCGATCCGATCGACGCTTACCTCGCGCGGCCGCTCGGCGCCGGGCCGTATCCCGGCGTGGTCGTCATTCACCACATGCCCGGCTGGGACGGGGCGCACAAGGAAATCGGGCGGCGCTTCGCCCATCACGGCTACGTGACCCTCGTGCCCAACCTGCAATTTCGCGAGGGCAAGGCAACGCCGGACGAGAATAGTGCGAGCATCCGCGTGGCCGGCGGCATGCCGGACGATCGCACGATGGGCGACGTGCAGGGCGCCATCGAGTATCTGCGCGCGCTGCCGTATGTGAGCGGCAAGGTCGGGGTCATCGGCTATTGCTCGGGCGGGCGTCAGGCTTACCTCGCTGCGTGCACACTCAACGGCATCGATGCCGTGATCGTCTGTTACGGCGGTGGTGTTGCCGCCAAGCCCGAAGAGCTGACGCCGCGCCAGCCGGTTGCGCCGATCGATTTGACCAAAGACCTGCAGTGTCCACTGCTCGGTTTTTTCGGCATCGAAGACACGCGCCCGTCGCCGGCCGACGCGGCCAAGACCGAGGAAGCGCTCAAGCGCTGCGGCAAGACCTACGAATTTCACACCTATGAGAACGCCGGCCATGCTTTCTTCGCCGTCGACCGCCCGCAGTATCGCGTGCACGCGGCGCTGGACGGATGGAAGAAAGTGTTCGCCTGGTTTGGGAAGTACCTGCGCTGATACCTGCGCTGATGCGCAGGGGTGATGAGAAAAGGTGAAGGGTGAAGGGTGAAACAACAACCCTATGCGCAAATTCACCGATGTCGTTCATTCGCGACGCTCGTGTTACCTTCCCCCTGTGAACCGCCGAGCAGTCGCAGCCGGGGAAGGGGATTTCGGCGAGGACTGTTTGAGCTCTCGCACGCTCTTCATGACGAGAGCGAGTTCCGCAGCCGCCTTCCCCGGCGAGCAGCACAGGGACACCACGCTAGTGGCGGTGAACCGGGGCCGCCTTCTCTTTGGTTACTTTTCTCTTGGCGGCGCAAGAGAAAGTAACCAGCCCCCGGTCTGCCACCGGGGAATTTGATTGAGCGCCGAAAGGATAATTCGTATGTCGCAACTCGTATTCCTCCACGGACCTGGCGCAGGTGGCTGCGCTGACGCGTTTGTCTACCAACTCGAGCATTTCCCGAACAGCGTCGCGCCCACCTTGCCCGGGCACCTCGAGGGCACGCGGTGTCCGGACGTTGCGAGCTATATGGAGTGGGTGCGCGGCTGGCTGTGGGCGCAGCGCATGAACAAGAACCTGGTGCTCGTCGGCTACACGCTGGGCGCGTCGATCGCGCTGCAGTACGGCCTCGACTATCCGGACGAAGTGAAGGGCCTCGTGCTGATGACCGTCGCGGCGCGGCCCAAGGTGCGCGCGCCGGACACCTACGAAATGCGGCTGCGCGCCGTCGCGGACCGCAAGGCGTATGAAGAGTGGCTGGCGTTTCAGATGCGCACGATGAAGTTCGTCGAACCGGGCCTGCGCGAGAAACTGATGGAACGGCATTGGCAGGTGGGACCGATGTCCCAATACCACGACCTGAAGGCAATAGACGCCTTCGACGTGCGCGACCGCATCGCGACGCTCAAGCCGAAGCTTCTCCTTTTGCGCGGCCTCGACGATCCCGGCAATCCACCGGAGTACGAGAAAGAGATACACGAAGCCGTGCCGGGCTCACAGTACGTAAAGCTCGCGGGCGTGGGGCATTTCCCGCCCACCGAGAATCCGGAGAAGATCAATGCGCTGATCGAGGAGTTCGTGGCCGCGCTGTGAAGTCCCGGGCGAGAGCAGCCGGCAGAGCGCGGGCGCGTAAGGTCGGGAAATCTAGAATCCGCAAAGAACTATGCGGAGCGCGGCGGTTATCTCTCAGCGCGATAGGTCGTCCAGGAGGGCCCGCGCATTCTGCAGGTCAGGACTGTCCAATCCTTCGGTGAACCACTTGTATAGCGGAGCAATGAGTACACGGGCGTCGCTGTTTTTCCCCGCTTCCTGCCAGAGGCGGCCAAGGCTCGTTGCGGCGCGGAGCTCAAAGAGCTTTGCTTGCTGATCGCGCGCAACGTCGATCGCGCGCCGGAAGCTGGCTTCAGCATCATATTGTGGGCTTTTCGATTGCCGGCTGATCTCGCCCCGGATTCGATGGATCTCCGCTTCCCACCATCGCTCCTGAGTCGCCTCGACCGTCTCCAGGGCCTCGTCGAGACGCGCAAACGCCTCGTCGAAACGCCCCAGGGTTGCCAGAGCCTGTGCCTCGAAGCGCAGCGTCATCGGCTTGAAAACGGAGTTGCTGAGTTTTGCGGCGTCCGCCCGCCCGCGGCGGATCTCTGCGAGGGCGGGTTCTGCCTCATTGAGGGCGGCCAAAGCGCTGCCGAGGAGATGCCGGCCATACACGACCCACAACGCCATGGACCGGGAAGCGGCATGCTCGATCATCTGCGTGGCGGTGTCCCTGGCGTGCTGCCACTCGCCTTTTACCAGGCTCGTGAACGCTGCAAATAAAGAGTTGTACGCCGTAGTGTTGGCGTTCTGGAGTTGGCGCAAAAGAGCGGATGCCCGGCTCGCTGCATCGTCTGACGCGTCCCGATACCCGAGAAACAAGCATGCGATAGACAAAGGCCAGTACGAGCCGACGCCCATGTCGTGTCCGTAATGGTGCGCCGAGTCCCGATGTTGCTCAGGGTCATAGAGGTTGACTGCGCGTTCGGCTGCTTCGCGCGCGTCTGCGAAGCGGCCAAGCGGATTGAGAACGACCGCCATTACCCGAGTGGCGACGAGTTTCGGCAATGTGTCGTTCTGGCGCTCCGCCCGCACGAGCATTTCCTCGGCGACCTCCAGATTTTTCTCGAGCTGGGCGCGGTTCCAGTAAACCATGCACAACCCATGGAGCACGGCAAATTGTCGCGCATCGTCGCCGACCTCGTCGAGAAGCTCGCGCCCGCGCACGTAGGTCTCTGCGGTCTCGGCCGACGAGTAGCCCCGTGCTGCAATTCGCGCCGAGCCGAGACTGATCTGCATGTCGAGCTCAAGACTGCTGACCGCGCCACTACGCGGCAATTGACGGAGCACATCGAGTCCCTGCGCGAGATGGGCGATCGCCTCCAGGTTCGCTGACCGGGCGACTGCGCGTCGTCCTGCCAGAAGCCAGCATGGCGCAGCCTCCGCCGGCAAGGCCGCCTGCGTGTAGTGGCGCGCAAGCAACTCCGGCTCATTATCCACCGTACTGGAGAATCGGCTGCGCAGCGCTTGCGCTATGCGGGCGTGAATCTGCTGGCGGGGACCTCGAAGCAGCGTCCCATAGGCCGTATCCTGGATCAGCGCGTGCTTGAAGACATAGGTGGCATCGGGAGGGGCCCCGCGCCGATACACGATCTCCGATTCAATCAGCCGGGCGAGCGCATTATCCAAATCCCGCCCTTGAAGGCGTGACACCGCTTCGAGCAGAGCTTGTGGAAACTCGCGGCCGATCGCCGCGCCGATCTGGCTGATCTCCTTGGTCCCCTCCAAGCGGTCCAGCCGTGCCATCAGGGAATCCTGCAACGTTGATGGAATTGCAAACGGAGGGAGCGGACCGGAGAGGACGAAGCGGTTGGCTTCCTGAGTGAGCAGCCCGGACTCGAGTACCGTCTTCGTCAGTTCTTCCACGAATAGCGGTACTCCGTCGGTCTTCGCGATAATTTGCGTGTACACCTCTTCCGGCAATTCTCTGCCGCCGGTGAGGTCGCTGATGAGAGCGGCGCAAACACTCTTGCCGAGCCGGTTCAGCGTGAGCACGGTGCAATGGGCGCGCCCGCTCCATGGCGGCTGGAATTCCGGCCTGTGCGTTATCACGGCGAGCCCGCGCAATCCGCTAACGCGATCAACGATGAGGTCCATCAACTCGCGCGTTGTCGGGTCGATCCAGTGTGCATCTTCGAGCATGAAAAGAACCGGGCGACGGGTCGCGAGCCCTTCGAGCATTCCGACGAGCACGCGCAGCGTCGCGTGCTTCTGCTCCTGCGGCGCCATGTTGAGCGGTGCGTAGCGAGCCCCGGCCGGGATTGAAAGCAGTGCGGCGATCAAGGCGGCACCCGGGATCGACGACGATTGCTCCAGTAGCGCCTCCAGTTTCTGCAGCTTCTCTTCCGGCGTATGTTCGGAAGACAGACCCGCGGCGAACTCAAGCTGGCGGATGGCCGGGTAAAGCGGGCTGTTCACGTGGTGAAGGGAGCATTGATACTGGACGCGGATGTATTCCTCGCCCTTCAACCGGTCGCGCAGCGTCTCCGTGATTCGGGATTTTCCGATACCCGCTTCGCCCGACAGCAGCACCACTTGCCCCTCTCCCGCCTTTCCCCGGCGCCACCGCTCGAGCAGTAGTTCCACCTCATGATCGCGGCCGAAGAATTTCGTCAGCCGGTCTGCATGCGTTGCACGAAAACGTGTTTCGACCGCGCGCTCTGCGATTACCCGCCAGGCCTGCACCGGCTCCGAAATTCCCTTTAACTTCTGGGGTCCCAGGTGCTCGTAGTCGAATTGCTCGCCGAGCAGTTCCCGGACGCCTGCACCTATCACCACGGAATTCGGGACGGCCAGGCTCTGCAACCGGGCCGCAAGGTTCACGATCTCGCCCGACACCGCCTGCTGCTGGGACGCCCCCTCGCCGATGATGTCGCCCACGACGACCACACCTGTCGCGACCCCGATGCGAACCTTCAGCGCCTGCCCATGGCCGGACGCCAGATTGCCGACGGATATCGGAATGTGAAGCGCCGCCCGCACCGCGCGCTCCGCGTCGTCCTCGTGGGCACGGGGAAAGCCGAAGTAAACGACCAGACCATCGCCCACGTACTGTCCGATGTAACCGTCGAACCGCGAGACGATGCCCGCACACGTATCCTGGTAGCGCCGGATGAGGTCTCGATAGTCCTCGAGGTCAAGCTTTTCCGCGAGCGTGGTCGAATCCACCAGATCACAGAAAATCACCGTCAGATGGCGACGCTCCCCCTCGGACATGCGGGAAGCATCGGTGAGATTCTGCGGCACAGGACCGCTTTCCGACCCTGCCCCGGCTGCGGCACTCGTTGCCAGCGCAGCGATAGCCTTCAGCAGCTTCTTCCGGTGGCCGAGCGAGATGCCGAGCGTTTTGAGATCCTCATCCGTGAGTTCGCTCAGGACCTCATCGTCAATGCTGTTTTCGGCGAACAAGGGGGCGTACTGGCCGAGCCCCAGCGCTTCAAGCCAATTCCTGACTTCACTCATCCGGCGCACCGGCCATCGTTACGTGGCAAGACAGTATCCGTTGTTTGCGGGTGTACCAATCGCGCGAGCGCGATCTCACCGCTGTTCGCGCAACTGGCGAAATGAGACGAGCTCGCGACGCTCATTCACAAACAGTATGGATTGCCCGCATTGCGCGTCGCATCCGCGACTTGCACGGGCTTCTCGCCCTGTTGCGCGAGAACCCGATCGAGCCGGAACTGCGCGAGCTCGGAAAACTTACCGCTGGGAAAGCGGCGAAGATAGTCTCCCAGCGGCGCGGGCTCTTTGGAGCTTTGTATGCTCTCCCACAGGGCGATCTCTTCCTGGAACTGCTTCTCGGTTTCAGTGAGTGTGAGCTTTTTAACTTCTTTCGGCGGAATGAAATAGAAATCCTGCTCGAGCGAAGTGCTCTCCCAGGGGACTTGCTGGCCGCGGGACTGGAGCCGGACGTTCAGCCGTACGCGCTTGAATATATCTTCGATCTTGGCCGCCGGCGCCTGCATTTCCTTGAGCATGTTCTCGGTGTAGAGACCGTTCGCGCCGAAACCGTCGGCGGCCGTGTTACCGGGTGCCGTCGCGTAAGCGAGCAGTGTTCCGGGCGGCGCATCCACCTGGCTCAGTCCCTTCTGCTGCACCTGCACGTCGCCCCCGAACGGGTTGTCGCGGCACGCGTCCAGAATGATGAGATTCATCGGATTGCGCGCGCGCGTCATGCTCTCGAGCAGCATGTCCATGTTGACCGCCGGCAGCGTATCGGCAACCGCATTGAAGCCCTGGACCGGCAGAACCAGCAGAACCGCGGCGATCGCGCACTGCGCTATTTGCTTCAACGGTAAGATCATCGGGGGATGGATTCGCGGTACGGCGTTAATGTTTGGAACATCGTGTCGGGAACATCGACATCGCTGCATAATATCATTGCTTGCTCCGTGCCATTCCAGAACCCGCTTGGGGGACGCCAACTACGGCGTAACAACGGGGTAAGCGACGGGTTAAGGTCTTGCAATGTAACATTCGTCATTTCTCAGTCTAATCTGTAATCCGATTCCTCAGTCCTAAGGATCTCTCATGGACCTCAAAGGTTGTGCCGCAATCGTCACCGGCGGCAGCGGTGGGCTCGGGCAGCGCATCTGCCGCGCGCTGGCGTTGAACGGCGTCGACATCGTGGTGAATTACACCGCGTCTGAGGCGAAGGCGAAAAGTGTCGCCGAGGACATGATCAAGCTTGGCGTGCGTTCGGTGGCTCTCTGCGCCGACGTCACGGACCCGAACGCCGTGGCGCGTATGGTGGATGAGGCGAAGGCGGCGTTCGGTCGCATCGACATACTCGTGAACGACGCCGCGTTCAACAAGACGATAGCCTATCCCGATCTCGACGGCATGACGCACGAGTTGTGGAACCACATACTCAACGTCAACTTGACCGGCACGTTCAACTGCATCAAGGCAGTCGCGCCGCTGATGAAGGCGCAGGGCCAGGGCCGCATTGTCAACATTTCCTCGGGCGCGGGGGTTGCGCCGCGCGGCAGCAGCATCGCTTACGCCGTATCGAAGGCTGGCATGATACACCTCACCAAGTGCATGGCGGTGGCGTTAGCACCAGCGGTGACGGTGAACTGCGTTGCGCCCGGCTTCATGGAGGGCACGCGCGCGACCGCCAACCTGCCGGCCGAATATCAGGCCACCGTTGCCGGCATGACGCTGTTGCGCCATCCGGTGAGCAAGGACGACATCGCCGAGCAGCTCGTGACCTTCTGCCGCAGCGACAGCATGACCGGACAAACGGTGGTGATGGATTGCGGGAGATTCTGAGTAGGGGCGTGAGGCGTGAGGGGAGGGCGAAGCAAGGGAACGCTTGCCTCGCCCGGAAATGCGCCGCCGCCTGCTATCCTAGGCGTAAGCGGGCATAATAGGCGCGCAGATTGCAGGGGAGTGAATGAACAACCGCCGCAAACTTCTGGTTGCGCTTGGCGCGAGTGTACTCGCCGCGCCGTTCGGCGCTTTCGCTCAGCAGAAAAGTAGAATCTGGCGCGTCGGTTTTCTGGCGCAGCGTGTTCGCCCGGTCTCTCTTGACTCCGATACGTATGGCGCTTTCCCGCGGGGAATGCGCGAGCTTGGCTATGCCGAGGGCAAAAACCTGGTGATCGAGTGGCGCTTTGCCGACGGCAAGGTCGAGGGACTTCCCGGTTTGGCGGCGGAACTGGCGCGGTTAAAGGTTGACGTCATCGTGGCCGGGGCGACGCCCAGCGTGCAGGCCGCCCACCGCGCGACAACTACGATCCCCATCGTTTTCGTGGCGGTTCCGGATCCGGTCGGAGAGGGGTTCGTCACGAGCCTGTCCCGGCCGGGAGGAAACATCACCGGACTATCCACCATTGTGACCGAGGTCAGCATCAAGCACGTCGAGCTGTTGCGCGCATTGGTTCCAAAATTATCGCGCGTCGCCGTGCTGATTAATCCGCTGAATCCGAGTGATGCCCTGATTCTGGAACAAATCCAGGGGGCCGCGTATACGACCGGCCTAAAAATCTCTGCGGTTGAAGCAAGCAGCGCAAGCCAGATCGAGGCCGGCTTCGGCGCGATGGTACGGGCGCGCGCGGGCGCGCTGATCGTGGCGGCGGACGAATTATTCTACGGTCAGCGGGCCGAGATCGCGAAGCTTGCGGTTAAAAATCGGCTGCCCACAATATCCCCGAACCGGGAACTGGCGGAGGCCGGCGGCCTGATGAGTTACGGGCAGGACCTGGGCCAGCATTATCGGCGTGCCGCCAATTACGTGGACAAGATATTGAAGGGTGCGAAGCCGGGCGAACTGCCGGTCGAACAGCCCACGCTGTTGGAACTGGTCATCAATCGCAAGACTGCCACGGCGCTCGGCATTAAAATTTCCAACTCGATTCTGGTGCGCGCGGACAAGGTGATCGAATGAAGCGTAACACTGGACGCCGCTGCGGCGGGTTACGTCGTCGCGTTGGAGCGGACACGCGGTGCCGCTCCAACGCGATGGACGCCGATTGCCCGGGCAATTGTTACGGTTTTATCTGGCCGCGAATTTCTCCGGCCTTGAATGCGGCGCTGTGAATATTGAAATAAAGATTGCCGGCCTTGTAACTTTCGTACTGCGCATCGGTTAATTTCGCGCCCGCCGGTACCGTCCAAACGGTGTCAGAAGTCTTGGTCAAAGGAACGATTATCGGACCATTTTTGCCAGCAGGCGCCTCATGAATATGTGCTGCCGTGACTGACATCCCGGCAATTGTCGCATTGCCGCTGACCGACTTGTCTGCTGCGATAGTGATGGTGGCGGTTCCAGACGCAGACGTCGTCACCGGCGGGATTTCCTGCGCGCCGCTCAGCGCGACCTTGATTTCATCGCTTAATGCCGGGCCTGAATAGCCTGCGATCAGGACGGTGACCGCGCTCACAACCACCCACAGTGACTGCCTGGCAAACACCCCTACCGTATTCATTGGCGTATCTCCCTTCATATCGGAATCCTGAATCCTCGATCCTCAACTTATCGCTCGGGCGGCGCGCCGGGACCGCGCTTGCGCTTCTGAAAGAAACGCTTGCCCGGCTTCGCGCGCGATGCGGGATCCTGACGTTGCGACTGGTCCGTACGCCGGCCTTGTTCCTGGCGCCGGCCCTGTTCCGGCCGCCGGCCGGGTTCCTGGCGGCGGCCAGGATCCGCTTGCGGTGCTTGCGCGCGGTTGCCGGGAGCCTGGTCGATTTCGAGTTCGATGATTTCGTCCCATATCGCGTCGGTGCGGTCGCGCTCGGGAATGGCGAGCAGCTCGCGCAGGCGGCGGCGCGGATCCGGGGCTTGGGGACCGGCGGGTTGCGCCTCGTTTTGCGGCGCGTCCACGAAGGGCGCTTCGATCGGTTGTTCGCTGGTGGGTTGTTCTTCGTTCATAACCGTATTATCCCAGAACGCGGGCCTTCGCGGGTGGACAACGCAATCGGGCTGTTGCCGGCTACTGGATCTGCTTGACCTTTGCGTCCCGCACCACCTTGGTCCATTTCGCGACGTCGCGCTTGAGGACGGCCTGAAACACCTCGGGCGGGCTGTCGTCGATATTGAAGCCTTCGGATACGAGCCGCTGCTTCATGTCCGGCAGCTTGGTGGCTAAGCGGATTTCCGCGTTCCAGCGCGCGACGATGGTCTTTGGCAGGCCCTTGGGTCCCAGCACCCCGTACCACAACACGACTTCATAGCCCGGCACGCCGGCTTCGGCGACGGTTGGCAGGTCCGGCAGCGCCGCGGAACGCTTAGTGGTGGTGACTGCGATGGCGCGCAGGCGGTTGGCGTGCACGAGCGGGATCGTCGACGGCGCGCTGCCGAAGATCAGCTGGATCTGGCCGCCGAGCAGGTCGTTCAGCGCCGGCCCGGTGCCTTTGTACGGCACGTGCGTCATTTTGGTCGCTGCCAGCAGGTCGAACAACTCGCCGGCGAGATGGGCGATGCCGCCGGTGCCCGATGATCCGTAGTTGAGCGCGCCGGGCTTGGCCCTTGCGTATGCGATCAGTTCACCGACGCTTTTTATCGGTAGTGCCGGATGCAGCGTCACGAGGAACGCCGTGTCGCCGACGAGACCCATCGGCATTATGTCGTTCACCGGGTCGTAAGGAAGCTTGAATATCGCCGCATTCGTGGCGTAACTGCCCGACATCATGATTGCCGTGTAACCGTCGGGCGTGGCGCGCACCGCGGTCTCGGCGCCGATCGTGCCGCCGGCGCCCGCGCGGTTGTCCACTATCACGGTCTGCCGGAAAGCTTCGGTCAGCTTCTGCGCGAGCAAGCGCGCGACGATATCCGTGCCGCCGCCGGGCGCGAAGGGGACAATCAATCGGATGGGCTTGGTCGGATAATCTTTTTGTGCCTGCGCACTGCCGCAGGCGAGGCCCGCGACCAGCAGTACTGCGGCGACGGCTGTCACCCAACCGGGTTTGCGCATGATTCTTACCTTTGAGTTGATAAAGCAATTAGCGCGACGAGCTTCTCCACACCGCCGGCATCGAGCGTGTCGAGGCGCTCAAAGAGGCCGATCAGTGCGTCGACTTTTGCCGCCGGCAGGGCGCGGCCGAAACAATCGAGCAGCTTGTCGCGATGAGCGGACGGCTCAAGCGGCACGCCCCACGCTCCCTGCGGCCCGCGGCAGACCGCATTGACACGGCTGCCGTCGGCGAGTTCGGCCTCGATGGCGACGTGCATGTGGTGGAAATCGCCGACGATCGACGGGTCCTGCGTCAGCGTGATTTTCGCGAGCAGATCGACCATGTCGGGACGGTGGCGGCGCTCGTCGGTAAACGTGTCGATGCCGACCCTGCCGTCGAGCATGGCGGCAGCGGCGGTGTACTGCAGGCTGAACTTGCCGTCGAGGCCCGTCGCCGGCTGCGGCCGGTCGATGTATTTCATCACCGGCGACACCATGCGCACCTGCCGGATGCGCGACGCGTTGCCGGCCTGCCGGTGAAGGTCGAGCCCCGCCGTGATCGCATAGTGCGTGCCGTACTGCGAGGGAAACAGCTTGATCGCGAGCCCCGGGTCGACGACGCGGTACGGCTTGCCGTAGGCGAGCAGGCGCGTCTCGTCAAAGCCGTCCGCGTAGAACGTCGCGATCACGCCCTTGTGCGCTTCAAGCACGTCGGGATTCGCCGTGAACCCGCGCTGCGCGAGCAGCGCCGCATCGAGGCCGGCGGCGGCCGCGTTGCCGCAGTGCGTGCACTTGGTCATCGAGCCGACATTCGCGAGCAGCGAGCCGGCGCGCGAAGCGGCAATGCCGAGCGCGTGCCGCATGCCGTTGACGTCGAGCGCCAGCAGTTCCGCGGCGACGATGGCGCTGCCGAATACGCCGGCGACACCCGGCGGATGAAACTTGAGCTGCTCGGGTACGAACTGATTGCCCGCGTACTGCATGCGTCCCTGGATCTCGAGTCCCTTGGCCACCGCCGTGATGATCTCGCGTCCGGTTGCGCCGTGCAGTTCGGCGAGCGCAAACGCAACCGGCACCGTCGGCGACACCGCATGCGTCGGCGGGCTCCACATCGGCTCGAAGTCGAGCACGTGCGTCGCCATCGCGTTGATGTTCGCCGCCTGCACGACCGATGCCTTGAAGCCCCAGCCCCAGACGCTGGCCTGCGGCGCGCCGCCGAGGCTCTTCGCATGTGCGGCGCCGATCGCGACCGGCTGCTCGCCGCATCCGGCGAGGGCCACCGCGATGCCGTCCTCGATCGCCTGCTTGACGCGCGCAACGCAGTCGGCAGCGAGCGACTCGTAGCGCGTCGCGTGAATGATCTTGCACAGTTCGTCGGTCAGGCCCACCGCCGGCTCTCCCCGGATAGTTGTGTCGCGCGTTTCATTATGTTACGGACAGCAAGATTTGTCCGCTTTTGCCGAGGGCGTGAAGCGGCGCAGGGCGTAGCATCGGCCTGCCTAAAGTTTCTGCGGCAACGCGCATGAGGTTAAGCTTACAGCGTAAGGCGGGTCAAGCTATGGACAAAAAGCTTGTCTCATGCGCATGATACGAAACCAGAAGTCGTTATTTCCTTCACCGCGCGGGCCTCGATCGATGAGGCCGGTCAGCAGCGGAGCTTGAGCCGCGGCGTTTGCAGGATTGCCCGAAAATAAACCAGACGAGGAGAATCGAGATGAGCATCGTCAAACTGTTGACCGCAATCGTCGCCGCAATGCTGCTGGCGGCGCCGGCGGCGCACGCCGCACAAACAGCCTTCCCGGAAAAACCGATCCGGCTCGTCATCGGCAGCGCGCCGGGTTCGGGCCCCGATCTCATTTCGCGCGTCATGGCCGAACGTTTGTACGGCGCGTGGAGCCAGCGCATCGTCGTCGATTCGCGGCCCGGTGTCGCCGGCATCCTCAGCGCCGAACTGGTGTTGCGCTCGGTGCCCGATGGCTACACGTGGATGATCCTGACCTCGCAGCTGCTGGTCGCAACATCGGTCTATCCTGACGTCAAGTTCAACCTCGGCAAGGATTTCCTCTCGATCAGCCTGATTGGTACGGTGCCGTTCGTGCTCGTGGTCAATCCTGAACTGCCTGCAAAGTCGATACGCGAGTTGATCGAGCTCGCGAAAAAGACACCGCTCCGCTACGGCTCGGCCGGCACCGGCGCCTCTGAGCACCTGTCCGGGGTTTTGTTCACGCGCCTGACGGGCACCGACATGCTGCACGTGCCGTACAAGGGCATCGCCCAGGCCCTCACCGATACGATGGGAAAAGAAGTGCATCTCACCTATGGTGTAGTGCCGGCGGTGGTGGGCGCCGTGCAGTCCGGGCGCGTCAGGGCGCTCGGCGTCACCGGCCCCAAGCGCAACGCGCTGCTGCCCGACGTGCCGTCGATCTCGGAAGCGGTGCCCGGTTACCAGACGCTCGGTTGGTACAGTGTAGTGGCGCCGATCGGCACGCCGGAAGCGGTGCTGGCGAAAGCGAGCGCCGAAATCGCCAAGGCGGTGAAGGAGCCGCAATTCGGCGAACAATTGAAAGGGCTGGGAATCGACATCGTCGGCAGCACGCGCGCGCAACTCGATGCATTCCGGCGCGAGCAGACGACGCAGATCAGCGACATCGTCAAAGCCGCCGGCGTGACGATCAAGAATTGAGCGGCCGCCGCGTGAACCAGGCCCGTGCAGTGTTGCCGTTCGCAGCGCTCGCGCTCGCACCGCTTGCCGCCCCCGCGGCAGCGCAGAACGCCGTCGCGAACTACCCGCACAAGCCGATCCGTTTCGTCGTGCCGTATCCGCCCGGCGGCACCACCGATATCGTCGCGCGCGGCATCGGCCTGAAGCTCGCGGAGCGCTTCAACCAACAGGTGGTCATCGACAACCGCGGGGGTGCCAGCACCATCATCGGCGCGGACGCGGTCGCCAAATCCCTGCCCGACGGCTACACGCTGCTCCTGACCACCGCGACCACCATGTCGATCAACCCGCAGGTCAACCCGCGGCTACCGTACGACGCGGTACAGGATTTTGCGCCGATCACCACCGCCGTCAACGTGCCGTTCATGATTGCCGCGCATCCGTCGGTGCCCGTGAATTCAATGCCCGAACTCATTGCGCTGGCGAAGGCCCGGCCCGGTACGTTCAAGTACTCGACGCCGGGTGCGGCATCGAGCAATCACCTCGCCGGCGCGTTGCTCGAATCGATGGCCGGCATCAAGCTCACGCACATTCCTTACAAGGGGTCAGGGCCCGCGACCATCGCCGCGCTCAGCGGCGAGGTGGACATCGTCATCACGGGCATTGCGACGGTCACGCCGCACTGGAAAGCGGGCAAGCTGAAGATACTCGCGATCGGCACCGATAAACGCCACCCGCGCTGGCCCGAGATTGCATCCACCGGCGAGGCCGGGCTGCAGGGCTATTACGCGGGCACGTGGTTCGGCGTCGTCACCCGCGCGGGGACGCCGCGGCCTGTCGTCGACAAGCTCAATCGCGAGATCGTGGCCGCACTCGCGGCGGGCGAACTGAACGACCGCCTGACCGCGATCGGCTTCGATGTCTTCACCGGCACGCCGGAGGAATTCGCGCGCTTCATGCACAACGATATGGCGCGCGCGGCGCGGGTCATCAAGGCAGCGGGGATTAAAGCCACCGAATAGGCGCGAGGCCACCGACTACACGAGAAGCTGCCGAAAAACGCGCGCGAGTGCGCAGCGATTCTCGCATCGGTTGCGCTAAAAAACGGTCAGGCGGATCTTTTTTACAGCGGCCCGCGCGGGCCGCGTTCACTTTTTTTCTCTTTCAGCTTCTTCGCTTGCCGGGCTGCTTTCGCGAGCTGTTTCTTGCCTTTTTGCTTCCTGCGCCTGGTGTGGACCATCCTGGATTGACTCATTGGAGCCTCCGGTCGATGAATTGTTGAGTCGTACGTTAGTCTGGCCGGCTTTCGTGCTCCTGGCTATAGACGTATTTACTGCGGCTTGAAGCCGATGTTGTGCACGATCTTGCCGTATTTGGCAAACTCTTTCTTGAGGAACTCGGCGTAGAACTCGGGTGATTCGTTGGCGACGTTCAGCCCGGCGGCGACCAGCTTAGCGTGCACATCCGGTTGCTGCATCGCGTGGTTGACCTCCGCGTTGAGGCGCCGGACGATGGCGCGGGGCGTGCCGGCCGGCGCAATATAGCCGAACCATCCGCGCATGTCGTAACCGGGAACCTGATCCGCCAGCACCGGCAGATCGGGTTTGTCGGCGACGCGCACGTTATTGGTCACCCCGATCAGACGCATGCGGCCGGATAGCACGAGCGGCGACAGGCTCGTGTAGGAGCCGATCCCCGCCTGCACCTGGCCCGAGATCACATCGGTTGCGACCTGTGTGGCCCCCTTGTACGGAATGTGCAGGAACTTGAACCCCGCCATCGAGGCCAGGAGTTCGAACGCGAGATGCGGATAACCGCCTTCGCCGTTGGTCGCGACGGTGAGTTTTCCAGGATTTGCTTTGGTCCACGCGATCATTTCCGCCGCGTTTTTGAACGGCGCACCGGGATTGGCCACCACGGCCAGATAGTTCGTCGCGTTGAGCGCGACGGGCGCAAAATCCTTGAGCGGATCGTACGGCAGCCTCTTGTAGGTGTGGGGCGCAACGACGAGGTTGCCGCCCTGGCCCACGCCGATCGTATAGCCGTCCGGCGTTGCGTTCTTCAGCAGTTCGAGCCCGATCTGGCCGCTCGCGCCGGCGCGGTTGTCGACGACGATCTGCTGCCCCATACGCTCGGACATGACCGGGACCAGCAGCCGGGCGATGATGTCGGCTGCCTCACCGGGCGGAAACGGAATGATGACGCGGATCGGTTTGGCGGGATACGACTGCGCAGTGGCCGTGGCCGTGCCGGCGTAAGCGCCCGCCATCAGCACAAGCGCGTACAGCTTCAGATTTTTCATGACCGTTCTCCTCAGTAAACCCGGGTGGCACAAAGATACCGAAAACCGGCGCCGGGCGCACGCCGCTTCGTTGCGGGCGGAGCACGGAAACCCAAAGCCTGATCCGCGTTACCCTGCGAACAATTACCGGCTAGCCTGCCTTCTTCTTCACGTCGCCGGACTTTACAGCGTCGCTCATCTTCACCGGCGGGACGATCGGCACGATGCCGCTCATGAGCGAAACGGGAACGTCCTCGATCAATTCGTCAATGGTGAACAACCCGTCGCCGCCCTTGTGCAGCGATTTGTAGTCTTCGCCGAAATAATAAGTGTTAATGCGGCCGCGCTCGACGTGGAAGACCTGGCCGTTGATGACGTCGGCGCGGTCGGTGCAAAGGTAGGCGACCATCGGCGCGATGTATTCCGGGCCGCGGTGCACCAGCGTGAGTTCGTACTGCTCCCTGGTCATCAGCCCCGCTTCGAATTTGCGCCGGCGGTTTTCCTTGACCGCATCGGTCAGCGTCATGCGCGTGTCGGCCGCCGGGCAGATCGCGTTCGCCGTGATGCCCTGCTTGTAGGCTTCCTTGGCGATCGAACGCGTGAGCGCGATGATGCCGGCCTTCGACGCGCTGTAGTTGCACTGGCCGACCGAGCCCTTGAACGCGTCGGACGAGAAATTCACGATGCGCCCGAAGCCCGCCTGCCGCATGAACTTGATCGCGTGGTGCGCCATGTTCCAGTGCCCTTTCAGGTGCACCGAGACGACGGCGTCGAAGTCGTCTTCTGACATGTTCCAGATCATGCGCTCGCGCAGATTGCCGGCGACGTTGACGAGGATGTCGATCTTGCCGTAGAGATCGATGCACTGGTTCACCATGAGGCCGGCTTTGAGATAGTCGGCCACCGAGTCGTAATTGGCGGACGCCTTGCCACCGGCTTGCACGATCTGGGCTACGACTTCGTCCGCCGGCCGTTCATCGGTGGGTTCGCCGCCGCGCCCGACACCCGGATCATTGACGACGACGCTCGCGCCCTGCGCGGCCAGCAGCAGCGCAACCTCGCGCCCGATTCCGCGGCCCGCACCGGTAACGACGGCTGCTTTTCCCTTCAGATGCATGTTGTGTCTCCCCTGTGATGGGTTGCGCCGGCGGATGTTGCCGCCGGCAAACGCTGAAATACGCAGACTGCGGACACGTCAGTATACTGATGAAAGCCGTGTTACGGATAGGTCGCCATGCCCGCTCCAGCCTGTGCAGGACACGCCATCGGAACCCCGCGCATGCGCGCGTTCGCGCTCGTCACGGCACTACTTTTGCCCGGTGCCGCGGCCGCGCAGGAATTCCCCGCGAAGACCGTGCGCATCGTGGTGCCGTTTCCGCCCGGCGGCGCAACCGATATTCTCGCGCGCGCGATCGCGCCGCTGCTCAGCCGCGCGCTCGGCCAGAGCGTGGTGATCGAAAACCGCGCCGGCGCCAACACGGTGATCGGCGCGGAGCTCGTCATGCGCGCGCCCGCGGACGGCCATACGCTGCTGGTCATCGCGCCGAGTTTTTCGATCAACCCGTCGGTGCGCGCGAAGATGCCCTACGACACGCTGAAGGATTGTTCGGGGGTCGCGCGCGCGGAC
>JANNPG010000049.1:0-5793 GCA_031399805.1 Betaproteobacteria bacterium
CAGTGCAGTCTTGCCGCTGCCGGCGCTGCCTACGATGATCAGGGGCGGTGGTTGGCGGTACACGGCCTCCTGCGTGTCGTCGAAGGAAATCGGTTTGTCGAGCAGGTGAATCGCGGTGTGCTCCGGGTGCAGGTAGCGAACCGGCTGCGCTTCCTTGATGGCGTCCGCCGCATCGACGTCGGAAATCTTGGTCTCATCGACAGCCGCGCCGCGCAGGAATCGGGACTTGTCGTAATCGTGATTGGCGATCACTTCGAGCATCAGGGCGCAGACTTCGTCTCCATGGCGGATCAGAGAGAACAGCAACCGGTCAGCGCCGCCGAGCTTTGCCCGGTAGAACTTGCCATGACTGAGATTGGCGAGTTTTTTGACCTGCGCGGCGCGAAAGTCGTGGCGGGCGATGGCGTCAGCGACCTTGCGGTAGCTGGCGTTGACGCGGGAGGTATCGAGGTCGATGTATTCGAGGATTTTCATCGGAAATCGTTATGCGGGTGCGACAAGGCAGATTGATTTTTGGATTTTAGCGCAGGCTAAGCCGACTCTGCGCTAAGATTGACGCCTGCGACAAAACGCCGAATTCGCCCGTCAGGAGAGGTCATGATACGCAAGCTGAGAACGGAACGCGATAACCAGCAATGGATGCTCGATTTAGCACTCAACATGCGCGGGCGGGTGCAGAACTTCGAGCGCGATGACCTCGAAGTGCCCACCGGCAAGCGCGCGAGCAATTACCGCATGCTGCCCAAGGTGTGGCGCGAAGCCGCCGAGCGCAATGAAATACTCGCGCGGCGCGCCGAGGCGCAGGGCGCGAACGCGACGGCGACGCATCATTACGACCACGCGATCGAAGGTTATCGCATGGCGCAGCACCCGATTTTTTACGACAACCATCCGGTCAAAAAAGCGCTGTATCGCAAGTTGAACGAAATGGTCGACCGCCGTTCCGCGGTCGCGGATTATCCGATCGAGCGCGTCGAGGTGCCGTTCGACGACGGCAAAACGATTTCGTGCCTCTTTCACCTGTTGCCGGGCCGGCGCAAGGCGCCGGTGGTGATTTACGTGCCGGGCATGGACCAGACCAAGGAAGTGTTTCCGAAAGCGAGCCACAACATCGCACTGTCGCGCGGCTTTCACGTGCTCGCGATCGACGGCCCAGGCCAGGGCAATTCGAATATCCAGAAAATCCGCTCGGTCGGCGACAACTACGAGCGCGCCGGCGCGGCGGTCATCAGCTATTTGATGAAACGCCCCGAAGTCGACAAGAAAAAAATCGCGATCTACGGCATCAGCATGGGCAGTTACTGGTCGCTGCGGCTTTCCAGCTACGACCACCGCGCGGCAGCGGTCGTGAGTTCGGTCGCATGCTTTAACCCGAACAACACGATCTTTACGCAGTCGTCACCCCGCTTCAAGCAGATGTTCATGTACATGGCTGGTTACGACGACGAAGAAAAATTCGACGTTGAAGTCGCGCGCGGCATGACGGTGCGCGGCTATCTCGGCAAGATCACGTGCCCGACACTCTTGGTGACCGGCGAATTCGATCCGCTGTGCCCGCTCGAAGACGCGGTCGAGGCGTATGACGATCTCAAGGTGCCGAAGGAAATGTGGGTGTTCGAGAACCAGTATCACCCGTTGTGGGGCATCGCCAACCTCGGCGGTATGGATTGTCACGACTACGTGCTCGATTGGCTGAAGGGATTATTCTCCGGCAAGCGCGTGCCGAAGAAGAGCGGACGCGTCGCCTATATTAAGGAGCACGGTGACGGGCCGTGGGGCAAGTGCGAATGGACGCCGCCGATCAAGCGCGGGCAGGCGTACTTCTAATAGGCATTTGTAGCGCAGGCGACCCCGCCTGCACCGGTATCAATGCAGGCGAGTCGCCTGCGCTACGCGCCGGAGGAAGTCCCCTTGGGGACGATTGCGTCGTCCCCGCGCAGGCGGGTATCCCCTTCCCCCGCTTGCGGGGGAAGGTAGGATGGGGGCACTTGACTCCCGCCTACGCGGGAGTGACGATGCTTTTTTTATCAGTCGATCTCCAGCGCGAGCCGCCCGGCCGTCGCGTTGCGGCGGATCAGGTCGTGCGCTTCCTCGACGCGGTCGAGCGTAAAAATCCGCGTAACCACCGGCTTGATGCGTTTCAGGCGCACGAGTTCGAGCGTCTGCGCAATTTCGGCGGCATTCACGTAGCGCGACGAATGCAATTCGAGGCCGCGCTGGAGAAAGTCGATCGGGTTGACGGTAAAGCCCGGGTCCGCGCCGTAAACTGATTTAGGTTGCACGCCGATGATCACGAGGCGGCCGCCCATTGCAAGCGCCTGCAAACCGGATTCGAGCGTGGCGCGGCTGGCGACGATGTCGATCACCGCGTTGACGCCCAGGCCCTGCGTAAGCACTTTCACCTGCTCCGCCAGATTGACGTTGCGCGCGTCGATGACGTCGTCGGCGCCCATCTTTTTCGCGAGCGCGAGCTTGTCGTCTCCGACGTCAGCAGCCAGCACGCGCGCGCCGCATAGCCGCGCCATCTGCACCATGTGAACGCCTACTCCGCCGCCGGCGCCGATGATGAGCACGCTGTCGCCGGGTCCCAGCCGCGCTTCCTTGTGGCACGCGTGATAGGGCGTCGCAATCGCGTCCGACGCGACCGCGGCATCGACATCCGACACGCCGTCGGGAATCAACACCGTATTGCGCTCGGGCAGCACGACGTACTCCGCATAACCGCCGTCGGTCGTGGCGCCGATATTGCCGCCGGAATTCAGGCACAGCGTTTCGCGTCCGCTGCGGCACTGGCGGCATTGCCCGCACGTGAGATAAAAATGGTTGGTTACGCGCTTCCCGACTTTGATCGTGCGCACTGTGGCGCCGATCTCGACGATGTCACCGGCGATTTCATGTCCCGGAATGCGCGGATACGACGTAACGCGGCCCGGCGTGGCGATCAGGTTGACCACCGTGAGCCCGATGCCGCACGCGCGCACGCGCACGAGAACGTCAGCCGGACCGACTTTCGGCATCGGTACCTCTTCGAGCCGAAGGGGTTGGCCTATGCCATGCAGCACCATCGCTTTCATCGCACAAACCTCAACACGTAGATGCCGTGATTTTTGTCGGACACGAAAATATTGCCGCGGCAATCGGCGAGCACGTCCTCCGACTGCGTGACGAGGCCGGTTTTCGGCAGCGGGCCGCGCCGCACGGTCGGGTCCGGCGGCAGGAAATAGCCGATCTCTTTCGGCGCGCGTTCGTCTGAAATGTCGTACGCGCGCAAGCCGGCGTTGAAGTACGTGAGGAACACGATATCTTCGTTCTGGTACAGGATGTCCTGGAATTGCGGTTGATGCTGGTTGTGCGGGCCGAAGCGCCCGGGGCGCGCGCAGAAATTCGGATACGGCGCGCCCGCCGGCGGATGAGGCAGTGGAAAAAGAGAAATCAGGCGCGGGCGCGTCTCAAGGCTCACATCGACAATGCCGGCGAAGCCGAGCGGTTCGTCGCAATTCTCCGCAATCGCTTCGGAATTGACCACGACCAGTCGTCGTTTGGTCAGCGGCAGTGCGGTATGCACGGCGATGCGCGACGCGAACGGCGGCGAGAACGGCAGATCGCTGACCAGCTTCGGTGCTTTGAGATCCGAGATATCGAGGATGACGAAACCGCCGCCGCCGTACGGCAAATACGCGCGGTTGGCCATGACGTAGGCGCCGCCGTGGAGCAAGGTGTCTTTTGGCGCGCCGCTTTCGCCGCCCGCGGTCCACTGGCCTTGGCGCCACCAGCGCGAGATTTCCCGCGGATGCGCCGGGTCGGAGATGTCGACAATCTGATAAATATGACCGTCGTAGCCGTCGGGCAGCGCCGTTGTATGCACGTAGTTGCCGCCCGCGTAGTAATTGCGATGCGTGCCTTTGCCGCCGGTCTTGTAATGGCCGAGTTGGCGCGGGTTTTCCGGATCGGCGAGGTCGCAGATGATGAATCCTTCGCCGAATTTGCCGCTGCCGTCGTCACCCCAGCCCGGCGGAATGCGCTCCATCGACGTGATCATGCGGCCGTCGGCGATCTGCACTTGCAACGTCCACGTGTTCGGCGGGCCTTCGATGTAACGCACGAAGCGCGGCTGACGCGGGTCGGTGACTTCGACGATGGATAAGCCGCTGCACCAGAACTGCGCCACATAGAGGTACCAGCGTTCGCCGGCTTTATGCAGCGCCATCTTGAATCCCGGACGGTCTTCGAGACCGATGTAACCGATGGGTTCGAATCCTTTGCTGAATGCCTTGCCGGGTGGGAGCGTCATGAAGTCTCTGTGAAAAGTTGTTGCCGGAATTATGTGCGGTGCCGCGGGATCAGTCCATCGTGATGCCGAGGCGCTTGCCGAGCGCGCCCCACTTGATGGCTTCCTGCGCGATGAGCGCCGCGAACTCATCCGGTTTGTTGCCGACGATTTCGTTGCCCTGCGCGACGAGCGTTTGACGCACTTCCGGCATATTCAGCACGGCAATGATTTCCGCATGGAGCCGGTCGACAATTGTGCGCGGCGTTTTGGCCGGTGCCATATAGCCGTACCAGATCAGCGCTTCATAACCCGGCACGCCCGCCTCGGCGATGGTCGGAATTTCCGGGAACGCTTCGGAGCGCTTCAATGCGCTCATGGCGAGCGGGCGCAACTTGCCGGCTTTCCACAACGGCGCGCCGGTGACCGGATTTGAATACGCGACTTGCAGTTCGCCGCCGAGCAGCGCGGTCATCACCGAGGCGACGCCCTTGTACGGCACGTGCGTCATCCGGATGCCCGCCATCGAATTCAGGAGTTCAGTCATCAGGTGCGGCGAACTGCCGGGTCCCGAGGTCCCGTAGTTGAGCTTGCCCGGATTGTCCCTGGCGTAAGCGATGAATTCCTTCATCGTCTTCACGGGTTGCGACGGATGCACGAGCAGCACGAGCGGAGTCGAGAAAACCTCGGTAATCGGCGCAAAGTCCTTGATCGGATCGTACGGCAGCTTGGTGAAAAGCTGCGCGCTTTGCGCATGGGTCGAGAACACGAGCAACAAGGTGTAGCCGTCGGGGACTGCCTTCGCCACGAGATCGGTACCGACGATGCCGGACGCGGCGGGCCGGTTGTCCACCACGACGGATTGTCCGAAACGTTCGGTGAGCCGCGCGCCGATGAGGCGTGCCGTGTAGTCGCTGCCGCCGCCGGGCGCTAACGGCACGATGACGCGGATCGGGCGGCTCGGGTACGTCGATTGCGCGCAAGCAGGCGCCGCCGCGACGCACAGCAGCATTCCCCAGACTATGTATTTCCGGAATGCGCGTGCTTTGATCAACGGATCTCCTTTTTTCCAACAAACCAAACCGCCGCTAATAGTGCACCATGCGGCGAAAATACGAAATAGAACGGACAGCATTTCGGCGGATTCTGCAGTTCACTTTGGTGAGTCTGGGTTAAGATTGCGGCCTGCTCCAGCCAGGCCGCACGCAATTATGACAAAAAGCAGCACGACCGTTTCGCCCGTGATGCGCACGCTGAGCGCTTACATAGCTGGAGCGCCGCGCAAGGCGCTGCCGGCAACGATAATGGAGCGCGCCAAGCATCACCTGCTCGACACCCTCGCGGCGATGGTATCGGGCGCACCGGTCCTGCCGGGCCGGCGCGCGATTGAGTATGTCGCGGCACTTGGCGGCGTGCCCGAGGCCTGCATCGTCGGCACCCGCGTCGTAACCTCGGCCGCGAATGCGGCGCTCGCCGAGCGTAATCGTTGCAGCGGCCCTCAGCTCCTGCGCGCGATCGTGCTGGGC
>JANNPG010000050.1:0-2584 GCA_031399805.1 Betaproteobacteria bacterium
GCACGATGCCGCCCGGCAGCACGCCGCGCGCTTTGCGATAAAGCTCCGCCGCGCGCGGCGTGCGCGCGCGATACGTCGCGAGGATTTTGGATTCGCTTGCGTGGCCGTCCGCCATGGCTCCACCTTCGGTTGTTTTTAAATTGACGTGCGATGAAATCCGGCGAATATCCCGCCCCGCCGCGTGTAGAATGATTATAGACGAATCCTTGCGGGGGACGGTCATGCTTGAACAGCAGCGGAAATGGAATCCCGTTTTATGTTGCGCGGCACTCGCAGCGGCGATGCTGGCGCCGCACCCCGCATCGGCACAGCCCTATCCGAACAAGGCGGTTCGGTTGATCGTGCCGTTTGCCGCGGGCGGCAACACCACCGCCACGGAGAACCCTCATGAACCCTGCCACACGCCTTAGAGCGCATTTCAAAATAAAGGTAGCGCAGGCGACCCCGCCTGCTCCGTCAACGAATGCAGGCGAGTCGCCTGCGCTACGCCCCGGAGGAAGTCCCCTTGGGGGACGAAAGCGTGTCCATAGCACCGAAGCGTATTTCATTTTGAAACGCGCTCTTAGTCTCGCGACCGCGGACGGCTACACGCTGACGATGGCGGTGTCGAGCGCGTTCGGCATCAACCCAACGCTTTATTCAAAGCTGCCGTACGACGCGATCAAGGATTTCGCGCCGATCGCGAACCTCGGCCTGACGCCGCAAACACTGGTGGCGAATCCCGCGGCCGCATTCAAAAGCGTGAAGGAGCTCGTTGCCGCGGCGAAAGAGAAGTCCGGTCAGATCAATTACGCGTCGCTCGGCGCCGGCTCGACCAGCCATCTCACGATGGAGATGCTCCGCGCCGCCGCCGGCATCCAGTTGAATCACGTGCCGTTCAAAGGCAGCGCCGAAGCCAACGGGCAGGTGATCGGCGGCCAGATCCCGGTAATGTTCGACGCAATCCCCGCCGTGCGGCCGCACATACTCTCAGGCAGGCTGCGCGGGCTCGGCATCGCGACGCTCAAGCGCTCGCAATTCCTCCCCGACCTGCCGACCATCGCGGAATCCGGCTATCCGGGTTTCGAAGCCGTGGGCTGGATCGGCATCGCGGCACCCGCGAAAACCCCTGCTGCGATACTCGACAAACTGAATGCCGAAATGGTGAAGATCATCAACGAACCCGACGTGAAAGAGCGACTCGCCACGCTCGCGTTCACCCCGGTGGGCGACACGCGCGCGCAGTTCGCCGCCTACATCAAGTCCGAAATCGCAAAATGGGGCAAGGCCGTGAAGGATTCAGGCGCCAAAGTTGACTGAGGACGCTGTACTAAATCACCGGATACATCGCCCCCTACCCGCGCATTCATCGCTGGTTGCCCGCCTTTTCGCAACGGGCGTCGTGCCGCACGTCGCGGTCAGATCGATAACTGCGGCGCGCGACATTCGCGCCCAGTAAACGTGGAAAAATTGTTAGAATCCCCTCTCTACATTCATGCAAGCATTGCTCGCAAGGAGTCCGTAACAGTGGCGCAGAATCTCGAGCAACTTAGAGAATGGATCGGTCAGCGGGAAACCGACACCGACTACGTGACTATCCCGTCGGTGCACCGCCTCGCGGCAACACTCGACCGCGACGACCCCAAACCCAAAACCGGCGACCCGCTGCCGCCCGGCTGGCATTGCATGCTGTTCCCGCGCGTGGTGTGCCAGTCGCAAATCGGGCACGACGGACATCCGACGCGCGGCGACTTTCTGCCGCCGGTGCCGCTGCCGCGCCGCATGAATGCGGGCCGGCGCACCTGGATGTTTGATGCGCTGCGCGTTGGCGACGAAGTGCAAAAGCAAGCCTCGATCAAGGACGTCACCATCAAAGAGGGCCGCACCGGCCAGATGGTGTTCGTCACTGTCAAGACCGACATGATCGGTCCGCGCGGACTTGCGATCACCGAAGAAATGGACGTCGTGTATCGCGAGGAGCCCGATCCTAATGCGCCAAAACCCGCGCCGAAAACGCCACCCAGCAATGCCGTGTGGAGCAAAGTGTTCAATCCCGATCCGGTGGTGCTTTTTCGCTACTCGGCGCTGACGTTCAACGGGCACCGCATTCATTACGATTATCCGTACGTGACGCAGAAGGAAGGCTATCCGGGCCTGGTGCAGAACGGCGGGCTCACCAATCTTCTGCTGTTCGAACTCGCGCGCGCTCATGCGAAAACGCCGGTCAAGTACCTGTCGGCGCGCAACCTGCGCCCGATGTTTGCGGAGCAGCCGTTCACCCTGTGCGGTGCACCGTCGGCCGACGGCAAGAGCGCGCAGTTGTGGACGGTGGATGCCACCGGCGCGCAGGCGACCGAGGCCGGCGCGGAGTTTGTATGATTGCCGGCGAGATAACGGCCGGCGGGGCAATGATGGCCGGCGGGTTGCGTACCGGCGCGGTGCACTGATGGCCGGCGGACCGCTCAAAGGGGTGCGCGTCATCGACATGACGTCGGTCGTGGTCGGGCCGATGGTCACCCTGATGCTGGCGGACTACGGCGCCGACGTGATCAAGATCGAGCCGCCGTCGGGCGACATCGTGCGCAACCTCGCGGGCCGCGCGATC
>JANNPG010000063.1:0-3875 GCA_031399805.1 Betaproteobacteria bacterium
GCGCCGGGCGGGGACCGGATAATGGTAAGGTATCGATTTCAGGAGTGCCCGGACCCTCTTGACGACGAGACGCAGCGGTCGCGTCAAATTCGGGAATGCGGATCGTGGCGCCGCGTCCGCGAGCGAGGATTGCATGGCTGAGCGGTTCATCAAGGTTGCCGAAGTCGACGCGCTTGCCCCCGGCAAGATGCGGCGGGTCGAGATCGCGGGGCAGCGCATTCTGCTGGCGAATGTCGATGGACATTTTTACGCCATCGACGACACCTGCACCCACGAGGACGCTTCGCTGTCGACAGGTTTTCTCAAGGGCGAGTGGGTGAAGTGCCCGCTGCACGGCAGCCGCTTCAACGTGTGCACCGGCGAGGTCGTCGATGATCCGGCCGACGTCAACCTCCGGATCTATGCCGTGCGCATCGACGGCAACGACGTCTGGCTCAGTCCGGAATAAGGATTGCGTATGAACAGTGCCGCACCATTGGCGGATACCGGGCCTGTCGCCATCATGAGCTCGATCATCCGGCGCATCGCCACCGGCCCCGAGCTGAGCAAGGACATCTCGCGCGAGGAGGCGCGCGGCGGCATGCGCTTCGTCCTCGAAGGCGAGGTCGATCCGGTGCAGGCGGGGGTCTTTCTGATCGCGCTACGCATGAAGCGCGAGACCGACGACGAAATCCGCGGCGTACTGCAGGCGATTCGCGACGTCACGCATAGCGTCACCGCGCCGGTGGATGAAGTCGTCGATATCGCCGACCCGTACGACGGCTTCAACCGCACGTTGCCGGCCTCACCGTTCCTGCCTGCGGTGCTTGCCGCATGCGGCGTTGCGGCGGTGTCGCACGGCGTCGAGAGCATGGGTCCCAAGTACGGAGTTACGCACCGGCAGGTGTTGCGCGCTGCGGGCGTGCCCGTCGATTTGTCGGTGGAGCAGGCGGCTGCGCGCCTGGGCGACTCCGCGTGCGGCTGGGCCTATGTTGACCAGCGCGTGTTCTGCCCCAAGCTGCATCAACTTGCGGCGCTGCGTACGCTGATCGTCAAGCGGCCGGCTATCACCACGACGGAAGTGCTGACCGGCCCCGTGCGCGGGCGCGCCAGGACGCACCTGGTCACCGGCTACGTGCATAAGCCCTATCCGCGTATCTACGCACTGCTGGCGCGCGACGCGGGTTTCGATTCCGCGCTGCTGGTGCGCGGCGTGGAGGGCGGCGTGGTGCCTTCGCTGCGCCAAAGCGGCAAAGCGTTTTATTACCACGCGCGCGGCGATGAGCAGTCCATGGACTTCAATCCGGCGGATTGGGGCATCGAGCAGACGCTGCGGGCGCCGCCGATACCGGGTGTGAACGATGCAGAGATTGGCGATGAGACCGCGCAGGCCGATACTGTCGCCATTGCAAAATCCGCAGCGCACGCGGGCCTGGAAGCGTTGCGCGGTGCGCACGGCGCGACGCGCGACGCATTGGTATGCGCCGGCGCGCTGTGCCTTTGGCATCTGCGCCGGCGCGACTCGCTCCCGGCCGCGGCGCAAGCGGTAAGAGAAGTGCTCGACAATGGCAAAGCCCTGGCCCGCGTTCAGCGCTAGCAATACCCGCGCGCGAATGGACGGATCGACTGCGATTCCCGGCTTGGGCCGCCGCGGTGCGGGGTTGTGGATTTAATCGCATGCCGCAGTTGCTGACATTGTCCCGCGCCGCCCGCCTGGTCGGCATTACTCGCGGGGCGCTGCAAAGCAGAATTAAAGCCGGGGAACTTGCCGCGTTCGAGGGCATGGTGTCGGCGGAAGATCTGCTGCGCGCCTATCCCGAGACGCGTCTGGAAGACAATACCGCTTTCGAGCGGTTTGCGCAGATCAAGGACAGCGCATTTTCACGGCGCGTACGCGAGCACGTGCTGCCCAAGCCCGAGGTGCTGGTTGCGCGGCTAACCGATATGAGCAGGCGCTTGGCGCAGTCCGAGGCGGGACTGGACTATTACCGCAGTATCGTCGAACATCTGCAGACAAAGTTGCGCGAATGCGATGATTCCGCGGCGGCGCCGGCGGCCATCAAGGGGCTGCGCGCGTGGCTGCAGCACGCGCTGGAGCCCGACGCTGACGCCGACGCTCCGCAATCGCTGTTGGTACAGGACAGTTTCATGAGGATCATGACCGCACAGGTAAAGGTCCAGCCGAGCGGGAGCGAATTTTTCGTCGAAGGCAACGATACGCTGCTGGAAGCGGCGCTGCGCGCCGGGTTGTCGCTCAGCTATGGCTGCAGCAACGGCAATTGCGGGCTATGCAAGGCCCGTGTGCTGACGGGGCACGTGCAGAAAACCCGCCATTACGACTACGTTCTTACCGCGGCGGAAAAAAACGCCGGTGTGGTGCTGATGTGCTGCAATACCGCGGTCGTCGACCTGGTGATCGAGGCGCGTGAGGCACATGGCGCCCACGACATGCCGTTGCAGAACATCGCGGCGAAAGTAAAGTCGGTGGGCCCGCTGGCTGATGAAGTGCGGCTGCTGCGCCTGCAGACGCCGCGCAGCAACCGGTTGCGCTTTCTCGCCGGACAATCGGTCGCGTTGACGCTGGCCGGCGGGGCCACTGCCGACTGCCCGGTGGCGAGTTGTCCGTGCGACGATCGTAATCTCGAATTTCACATCGAGCGGCGTCCCGGTGATGCCTTTTATGAGGGCGTGTTCAGCGGGCTTGCCGGCGCGGACACCGTGCGCGTCGAAGGACCGCGCGGCGACTTCATCCTGAACGAGACGTCGGCGCGGCCGCTGATCTTTATTGCGTACGGCGGCGGATTCGCGCCGGTCAAAAGCCTGATCGAACACGCGATGGCGCTCGACGTGGCCGAAACGCTTCAGCTTTACCGGATGGCGGACGGAAAATCCGGCCACTACCTGAACAATCTGTGTCGCTCGTGGGCCGACGCGCTGGACAACTTCCGTTATATCCCGCTGACCGCGGACCACGACCCGGCGCAGGACGCCGCAATGCGCGACGCGCTCGCGCGAGTGCTGCCGGCGCAGGACGAACTGGCCGCGCATGACGTGTACGTCGCCGGGCCCGAGTCGTTCGCGAATGAAGCGGAGTACCTGCTGCTCGATCGCGGGCTGCCGCGCGCGCAACTATCGGTTAACCGCCTGCCGGCAGCTTGAAGCTTGATGCAGATTGACGTCGCAACTCCCGCGCGCGAGTAAAAATCGGATGCCTATCGAGATCAATGGGAAGGTGATTGCGACCGACGCGGAAGGCTACCTCGTCGATCCCGTTGACTGGGATGGTAACGTTGCATCGTTGCTCGCGCAGCAGGAAGAGATCGAACTGGGTGAGGAGCATTGGAAAATAATCCGGTTTATGCGCAAGTACTATGACGGGCACCAGGTTGCCGCGGACGCGCGTTTCGTCACGAGGTTTGTCGCCGGCGAGCTCGGGCATGGAAAAAAAGCGAGCAGCCGGCTCGCAGAATTATTTCCCTACGGCTACGTCAAACAGGCGTGCAAAATCGCCGGCATGAAACGGCCCCGCGCGTGGAGCACGGGATGATGCCGGATTTGACCGACCGACGTTGCGATCCGCGCATGCGCGCGTGGCCAGGGCAGCGCTAGCTGACGCTGCCGAATCCTTTGTCGGCTGCGCCGGCCGGCGCCTTGAGCCCCGCCAGCCGGCAGCCTTGCGCCACCGGCCCGCCGGGAAACAACAGATAAAGACCCTTGATGCCGCCCTGGCGGTGAAATTTTTCATCGAGCGCATCGTGCAGTTCGCGCAGGTTGATGGCGATGTCCGCGTGTCGGGCGTAATACTCCTGCAGGGCGCGCAGCGCCGCCCAATGGTCGGCGCCGGGTTCCAGGCCTTCCCGCCGCGCGATCTCAACGGCGGCGGCGGGTGTCCAATC
>JANNPG010000101.1:0-11072 GCA_031399805.1 Betaproteobacteria bacterium
ACGGCGCGCAAGCGCTCAAGGTCCTGCAGGCGCGCTTCGCTGATAAAGCCTTTGTCGCGTAATGCGCGGTTGCGCTGATATTCGTCTTCGGCGAATCGAACGTGCGCTTCGGCCTGCACCACGGCATCGTTGGATTGCGGCAGGTTTAGCTCGCGCACGGTCGCTATGCGTGCCTGCGCGCTGGCATCGGCCGCGCGCGCCTGGTCAAGTGCGGCCTTGAGTTCGCTCGTTTCAAGCAGGATCAGCGGTTGGCCGGCCTTCACCATCGCGCCTTCTTCGACCAGCACTTTCTCGACCCGGCCGGTGATCACCGAGCCGATTTCGATCCGGTTGGGCGACTGCACCCGCCCGCTGACCACGATCGAATGCTCGAAGGGGCCTGCTTGCACGCGCACCACCTCGACCGTCGGCCCCCGCAGTTTTTTCAATGCGAAAAAACTCGCGGTGCCGATTACAACGAGGACCAGGATGATACGCGGGATATTTTTGCGGGAGAGCATCGTGGCGCGCCGGCTATGAATACACCGCGCTATTCTACAACAGCCTTTGTCTGTTACCTCTGATGAAACCCGCCAACGGCGCGTGATGGTGTCTGCCGAACGCGATCACCTTGAAGAGTTCGCCCATTTCCGCCGGACTCGTCAGCTTCTGCACTTGCGCTGCAAGCGGCAGGTAGGCGGCGGCGTTTTCGGCCGGCGTGGCGGCGAGAGTATCGGTGATGCCGCAATTGATCAGAAACTGCGCCTGGCTCGCGTAGCCGAGAAGATCAAGCCCGGATCGCAGCGCGACATCCGCTATCGCGCTGAAATCGACATGCGCAGTGATGTCCTGCAACCCGACCATGCACAACGGGTCATCGTGCGCATGATGGCGGTAATGACACATCAGCGTGCCCGCGCTGCGTTGCGCGTGATAGTACTCGCGCGCCGGAAAACCGTAGTCGCAGAGCAGAATGACGCCGCGTTCAAGAATGGCACCGAGCGCACGCATGAACGACCGCGCGGCGAGGTTTATTTCGGTGGTATAGCCTTTCGGCAGGTCGAGTCCCAGCGCTATTTCGCGCAACGTGCCAGTCGCCGGCCGCGTGCGCCACTCAAACGTTGCGCCAAAGAGCGCAACGCCGCGCTCGTCGATGCCGTCGGCGCCGACAGTGATCATATGCACGGGCATCGCGTCGAGCACTTCGTTGCCGATCACGATCGCGCAGAGCGATGGCGGTAACTCATCCAGCCACGCAACACGCGGGGCAAGCTGCGGCACATCGTGTTGCAGCAACGTTTGCTGGCGCTGCCTCAAATCGGCGCTGGTTTCGAGGATCAGGTAGCGTTGCGGCAGGCAATCGAGCACGGCGAGTTCGGTCAGGAGGTCGCGCGCAAGTTTACCGCTGCCTGCGCCCAGCTCGACGACATCGTTGACGCCCGCCTGCAGAAACTGCGCCACCTGGCGCGCCAGCGTGCGGCCGAAGAGTCCGCCCAATTCCGGCGCGGTGACAAAGTCGCCGCCGGCGCCGAATTTGCGCGCGCCGGCGCTGTAGTAGCCGAGGCCTGGCGCATGCAACGCAAGTTCCATGTAGCGCGCGAAGCTGATCCAGCCGCCGCTCGCGGTGATTTCGCCGGCAATCGCGTGGCGCAATCGTTCGCTGTGCGCCCGGGCGTCGGCGGCGGGCGGGGGAAGCTCCGACAAATGGGCGGGTAGCAAGCTCATGAGGGTGATAGCTTACAATATGCGCCATGACACAATCGACGGACGGGCCGCTGGCGGGCAAAACGGCGTTGGTCACGGGCGGCGCGAAACGCGTGGGTGCTGCGATCTGCCGGCACCTGCATGCGCAGGGCGCCAACCTGATGCTGCATCATCGCGCATCGGTGGCGGACGCGCGCGCTGTGCAGCATGAACTCAATGCGCGCCGCGCCGGCTCAGTGTCACTGATCAAGGCCGATTTGCTTAACAGTGCAAGTCTTCCCGATCTGGTGAAAACCACCGTCAAGCAGTTCGGCAGTCTCGACATACTGATCAATAATGCGTCGAGTTTTTTCCCGACCGCAATCGGCGACATCACCGAGAAAGCGTGGGACGATCTCGTCGGCACCAACCTGAAGGCACCGCTGTTTCTGTCACAGGCGGCGGCGGGCGAACTGCGCAAGCGCCACGGCTGCATTATCAACATCGTTGACATCCACGCCGAGTTTCCGATGAAGAACTACCTCGTCTACACCGTTGCGAAGGGCGGATTGCTGGCGTTGACGCGTTCGCTCGCGCGCGAACTCGGCCCCGAAGTGCGCGTCAATGGCGTCGCCCCCGGCACCATACTGTGGCCGGAGGACGATACGTGGACCGACGATTTGTCGCGCCAGCGCATCATCAACCAGACGGCGTTGAAGCGCATCGGCGAGCCGGCCGATATCGCGCAAGCGGTCGGGTTTCTGGTTGCGGCGGCGCCGTATGTGACGGGACAGGTGATAGCGGTGGACGGCGGACGGAGCATCACACTATGAACGCTCCCCATCCCCCATCCCCGACCCTTCTCCCAGGCACGAACGACCGTGCTCCCTCATCCCCAGCCCTTCTCCCGGGAGGAGAAGGGGGCGTCGAGGCGCCGACGCGCGACGGTGTGAATCGAGATGGGAGCAATTCGCTTCCCTCCCCCTCCGGGAGAGGGAGCCCCGCCGACACGGCATCTGCGGAGCAGTCGGGGGCGGGAGGCGGGGCTGCGGCGCGCTTCCCGCAAACGGCTGGCCACGCCGGTAACGAGTCCGCGCGCCAGGGTGAGGGAAACATCCTCAATCCTAAGCAGCTGTACGAAGCAAACAAGCTCGCCAAACGCCTGCGCCGGCACGTCGGCCAGGCGATCGGCGACTACGACATGATACGTGCCGGCGACCGCGTGATGGTGTGCCTGTCGGGCGGCAAAGACAGCTACGCGCTGCTCGACGTTCTCCTGAGCCTGCGCACGCACGCACCGATCGATTTCGAGATCGTCGCGGTCAATCTCGACCAGCGCCATCCCGGTTATCCGGAGCATGTGCTGCCCGACTACCTGACGGCACTCGGCGTGGCTTATCGCATCGAGGTGCAGGACACGTATTCGGTGGTGAAGCGCGTGATTCCCGAAGGCAAAACCATGTGCTCGTTGTGCTCGCGGCTGCGGCGCGGTGTGCTGTACCGGGTGGCGAAGGAAATCGGCGCCACCAAAATCGCGCTCGGCCACCATCGCGACGACATCCTGGAGACGTTTTTTCTCAATTTGTTTTTCGGCGGCAAGTTGAAGGCGATGCCGCCCAAGCTCGTGTCCGACGACGGCGCGCACGTGGTGATCCGCCCGCTCGCTTATGTGCAGGAACGAGACCTCGCGGCGTATGCCGCGGCAAAACAGTTTCCGCTCATCCCGTGTGACTTGTGCGGCTCGCAGCCCACCCTGCAAAGAAAACAGATGAAGGATTTGATGCGCGAGTGGGAAAAGCGCTACCCGGGCCGCGTCGAATCCATCTTCCGCAGCCTGCAGGATGTGCGCCCATCGCATTTGCTCGACCGCGGGTCGTTCGATTTCGGCGCGGTCGCGGCCCACGGGGTGGCTTCGGCGGAAGGCGATAAAGCCTTTGATCCGGAAAGAGAATTCACGACATTCTCGGATTCGGAGTAGGCGCTAACTGCCGCCTGCTGAAGTGGAAAAACACATATTGTCAAAATAATTTTGTCATGGTAAATTCTCGCCCAGAGAACAACCATGAACTGCGCTGACCGTCTCGTCGCCCTCTTCGGCTCCCAAGCCGAAGTTGCGCGCCAATTCCGCCTCGACCGCGCTGTCGTCAATAACTGGGTCAAATCCGGTTACGTGCCGGCGCGCTGGGCGATGGAAGTCGAGAACGCCACCCACGGCCAGGTCACCGCGGCCGAAGTACTCAACGAAGCCACCGCCAGAAAACCGCTGCGGATGAAGTCGCGTCCGGACGGCGAAAGTTTGTTCGGATCATTACTCACAGGGAATGACACCATGAATGCTTTTATGCCGGCCCAACGTATCAACTCGTTCCACCCGCCGCAGCGCACGCTGATGGGTCCCGGCCCGACCGAGATCCACCCGCGCGTGCTGACGACGATGAGCCAGCCGGCAATCGGCTATCTCGATCCGATATTCGTCGAAATGATGGAAGAATTGAAAACGCTGCTGCGTTACGCCTACCAGACCAAGAACCCACTGACGTTCCCGATCTCGGGCCCGGGCTCGGTCGGCATGGAGTTCTGCTTCGTCAACCTGGTGCGCCCCGGCGACAAAGTGATCGTGTGCCGCAACGGCGTGTTCGGCGGCCGCATGATCGAGAACGTCGAGCGTTGCGGCGGCACCCCGGTAATTGTCGAGGACGAATGGGGCTCGCCGGTCGATCCGCACAAAGTCGAAGACGCATTTCGCAAGAATCCCGGCGCGCGCATTCTGGCTTTCGTGCACGCTGAAACCTCGACCGGCTGCCAGTCGGATGCCAAGACGCTCGTCGACATCGCGCACAAGCATGACGCGCTCGTCATAGTCGACGCCGTGACGTCACTTGGCGGCACTCCCGTGCGGGTCGACGAGTGGGGCATCGACGCGGTTTACTCGGCAAGCCAGAAATGCCTGTCGTGCACGCCCGGCCTGTCGCCCGTGTCGTTCTCGGAGCGCATGGTTGCAGACGTCAAGTCGCGCAAAGACAAGATCCACAGCTGGTTCATGGATATGAACCTGTTGCTCGGTTACTGGGGTGCCTCCACGCGCACTTACCACCACACGGCGCCGACCAACTCGCTGTTCGCGCTGCACGAAGCGCTGCTGCTGATACGCGAGGAAGGGCTCGAGAATTGTTGGGCGCGCCATCAGCGTCATCACCTTGCGCTGAAGGCGGGGCTGGAGGCGATGGGGCTCAAATTTCTCGTCAAGGAGCAGTACCAGGTTCCGCAGATGAACGCGGTGCGCTGCCCTGAAGGGGTCAATGAGGCAGCAGTCAGGAAAACCCTGCTCGATGAGTTCGGCCTCGAAATCGGCGCCGGCCTGGGCCCGCTTGCCGGCAAGATCTGGCGTTTTGGATTGATGGGCTATTCGTGCCGCCCCGATAACGTCATGCTGTGCCTGTCGGCGTTGGGTTCGGTGCTGTCGGATATGGGCCTGCCGGTGCACGTCGGTGATGCCGAATCCGCTGCGCACGGCGCCTATGCCGCCATGCATGCGACGGCTGCGCAGGCCAAGAAGAAGCAGGTCGCGCACGCCGCCTGACCGCCATACTGCTGTGACATCTGGCGCAGCGGGCGGCGGCTGCGTCAAGCTATAATCCCGCGCTGTGACCACTGCGCCCCAGCGTTTCGCCATTCTGTTTGCCGACGTCAGCGGCAGCACCCACCTGTACGAAACGCTTGGCGATCAGCGCGCGCTGGCCGCGATCGAATCGGTGCTGGCCGAACTGCGCAAGTCCATCGTCCTGCCGGGCGGCCATGTCATCAAGACCATCGGCGACGAAGTGATGGCGGTGTTCGCGTCCGCCGACGCCGCAATGCAGGCCGCATGCGACATGCAGAACCGCGTCGCGGCCATTCACCGGACAGACAACGTGCGTCTCGCGATCCGGATCGGCTTTCATTTCGGGCCGGCGATCGAAGAGGGCGGCGACTTTTTCGGCGATGCGGTCAATACCGCCGCGCGCATGGCCGGGCTCGCCAAAGGCGGGCAGGTCATTACCAGCGGTCCGACGGTGGACGCGCTCTCGCCGCTTCTGAAAGCGTCCACGCGCGAGCTCGACGCGATGCTGGTCAAGGGCAAGCAGGACGAGATTCGAATCTTCGAGGTGATCTGGCAGGACAGCGACGATCTCACGTCGCTTGTTGCGCTCGAGTCGCCCGCCAGCACGCCTGCGCCGACGCTGACCCTGACCTATGGCGCGCGCGCGCTTAAGCTTGGCGTGGAGCAGACATCGGCGTCGCTCGGGCGGGAAGACACCAACGAACTGGTGGTTGCAGACAAATTGGCGTCCCGCGTGCACTGCAGGATCGAATACCGGCGCGGCAAATTTTTCCTTGTCGACCAGAGCACCAACGGCACCTACGTGACGGTGGAGGGCGATGCCGAGATCATGCTTAAACGCGAGCAGTTCATGTTGCGCGGGCGCGGCGTGATCAGCTTGGGCCACGCGTCGACTGCGGCGGGAGCCGAAATCGTGTCCTTTGCCAGCGGCTAGATCGTCAGCTTCCTGATCGCCTCGGGATCCCTGAGTATCAACCTCTGCCGCGCGGGCGGCGCCGCATACAGCGACGCGGGTGGATTGGTATCGAGCCGGGCAATTATCGCTTTGTCGCCGCAAGCCTGATCGAACACCGCCGTTACCTGTTCGCCGCTGGTGGCGCCGAGGTTGAAACATGCCTGTCCGAGCTTGGCGTTGAGCGGCTTCAAGACAGCACCCGCGACGAGATCGGTCAGCGGTCCCGTGCCCCCGGAGAGCTGCAGGTCGTAAACGACCGTTGCGCCGGTGCGACGCGCGACGCTGATGACCGCCTGCAGGCCGACCAGTTCGCGTGCGACCGCGGCTTCCACGCCTTTGTCCGGCAGGCCGTGATCTTGAGCGCGACTTTCTGCCCGCTTGCATTGAAGTGACGCACGAAAAAGTCGCGCGAGAATTCGTCGGCGATCTTGCCGCCGATCGCTGCGAGCGCCTGCTCCTCGGTCGCCCACGATCCCGCAGCGACCGGCAGTTTGTTGTTGTAGTAGATTTCTTCGCCGCTTTGCTTGTCGACGCACTTTACGGTCCACGAGGTCAGCATGTATTTCTCGATCGAAATGCCCGAGGCCGCGAGTCTGGCCGACAGTTTCTTGAGCCTGGCTTCGCCGATCACCGCAAAATCGGCGCCTTTGCCCGGTGCGACGGGCGCCTGCGTATCGTCGGTCCAGATGCGAAATCCGAATGACTTGATGCGCTCCTTGAGCAGGTTCTCGGCGACCTGCGAATTTTGCGGCGCGGCGGCCGCGCCGTCGCCGCGCACGCTGATCGCCACCGAAATTTTCGGATCGCCATTGTTGCGGATGAAATCGATACGCTCATCGCGCGACATCTGGTTGAGCGATTTCTGCACTTCGCGAATCCGCACCGCAGCCTGCGTGGTCACGTACATCAGGCCGTCCTTGCCGAGTTCCGGCGCGCCTTCCTGCACGATGCTGGCGATGTAGCTGCCGCTTTTCGACAACAGCCGGTCGCGCAGCAGGTCGTAATTCTTGGCGAGCGACGCGCGGTCGAGGTAAAGCGCGATGGCTTTTTCGACCAGCTGGCTCTTGGAGTCCGCGCGCACGTCAGCCGCAAGCAGCGCTTTGTCGGCCTGGTATTTCTGGTCGCTGGGATCGGCGAGCCCGACCGCGCTGATGATCATGGTGCCGGGCTCGACCGGCACCGCCGCCACCGGAGCCGGCACGGACACCGTTCCCACCACCGGTGTAACGGTGGTGATGGCAGGCGCGTCCGTTGGGGCGCGGGACAGCACGAAATAGCTCACGGCGCCGACGCTGGCAGCCACGACTGCTGCGGCTGCAAGCGTCAGCGATTTGGGGATGGGGCTTACTGTCGTACCGGACGTCCGATCCTCGGCCGGCATCTTGAGCGCAGCGCTGCGCTCAGCGGTGGCTACCGGTTTGAAGCCGGCTCGCTCCAGTGTCTTGCAGATGGCGTCGAGGTCGTGTTGCCAGTCGCCGTCGCGCAGTCTGAGGGCGTGGAAGTCCGCCATGGGCTTGAGCGCGGGCGGCAGTTCGCTTTCGTTGGGCATCTGGGAATTTTCGAGCAGAACCGGAATGATCGCGGCGCTGCTCGCGATGCCATCGCAGATTTCAAGCCGGATCGGGTCGTGCAGATTTTCCAGGCGCCGGTTGCCCAGTTCATCTGTGCAGCAGGTCCATTCCTTGCTGATCAGCACCAGGACGGCGGAATCCCGATCGATCTCGGTCAGCGCCCGCTTTTTCCATGAGTCGCCGCCGTCGATATCTTCCCTGTCGCGGAAGACTTGTTCGTTGCCGAAGTGCCGTCGCAAATCGCGGCCCAGCGCGCCGGCCGCGTATTCTGCCTCGGCGCGGCGATAGCAGATGAAGATTTTCCGCATCGCCGCGGTCTGTGCTCCAGCCGTGCCGGCGGCCCCGGTTGTTCCCTGCATGCTGGAGGTCCCGCTACGGCCAGCCGTGGTATTGGCGGTCGCATGCGCGCCCGGATTGATGACGGTGGCGTCAGCGTCAGCCGCCGCGGCGGGAGCGAGTCCCGGCACGGGTTTACCCTCGGCCGCAAGGCGTATCGCGTCGGCGAATTCGCTCGCGGTCTGAAAGCGGTCATCCGGCCGCTTCGCAATTGCCTTGGCGATCACCGCGTCAAAAGGTTTCGGCGCCTGCACGTTCAGCCTCGACGGCGGCGGCGGATCCACGCTCAGAACTTTGTGCATTATGGTGGTCGCGCTGCCGGTGAACGGCCGTTCGCCCGTCAGGAACTGATAGAGCACCACGCCGGCCGAAAAAATGTCGGAACGGCGGTCGACCGTTTGTCCCATGAATTGCTCGGGCGACATGTAGGCTGGGGTGCCGAGCACGGTGCCGGCTTGCGTGTACTGCGAGGACTCGATGCGCGCGATGCCGAAGTCCGCGACTTTGACCTGCCCATTGGGCCGAATAATGATGTTGGCGGGCTTGATGTCGCGATGGACGACGCCGTAGTTGTGCGAATACTCGAGCGCGTCGAGCAATTCACCCATGATGCGTGTGATTTCGGCGATCGGGAAGCGTTCGTCTTTTTCGAAATGGCTTTTCAGTTCGCGTCCAATCACGAACTCCATCGCGATGAAGGTGGTGTTATTGTCGTCGCCGAAATCGTAGATCGATACGATATTGGGATGATTGAGGCGCCCCGCTGCTTTGGCTTCGCGCTGAAAGCGCGTAATCACGTCGGCCGCCGCGTCGCCCTCGAGCTGGTCGCGGCGAATGGTTTTCAGCGCGACCGTGCGCTCGATGCTCGGGTCGAAGGCCTCGTAAACAACGCCCATCGCACCGCGTCCAAGTTCGCGCAGGATTTCGTACTTGCCCAGCTTGAGTGGGGCTTCGCTCATGGCGTGATGTGCTCCGATGTCCGGCGCCCGCTGTTGGCGGGGCGAGCAAGGCCACTATTCCCCTCGTATATCCCCGTGGGCGGTGACAGCATGGCCTCGTAAAAAGACTGGGTCAGGGTTCTCTTACTTGTACTTGCTGTCGATTTCCCACACCGTTTTCTGGATCAGGCGCTGCACCATGGTGTCGAGCGACACGCCGCCCTGTTCGGCGGACGAGACGCCGAGCACGGAGGTCGAAGTGGTGCCGACCTCCATTTTTTCCTCGGTGTAGCCCTGCGCGACCTGCTCAGTGGTCTCGGCGTTCATGATCTTGTAGCGCATGCCGATGATCCACACCCCGCTGGTGTCCTGGGTCCTGACCGACCCGACTGCCGTGCCGCCGGCGGCGGCGCCCCGCGACCCGCCTAAAATACCGATTATGCTGCCGACCGAACGGCCGTCAAAACCCTTTTGCGCGGCGGCGACCTGCTCGGTCTTCAGGATGTCGAACTTGACTACCCACTTGGTGGTTTTGAGCTTGCCGCGGCCGAGCATCTTGCGCGCTTCATCCGGGTCGCCAAGGTTGTACGCGAGCGTGAATTCGTTGAGCAGCGGGCCGAGATTGGTGCGCTCGAGTACCGGGAAGTTGGCCTTGGATAGCTCGATTTCGGCGAAGTCGGCGATATTGTTGGGGCCGAATTTCTGCGTGAAGGTGGCGTTGTTGCTCTTGATTTCGCCGGGGATCACGATGAGCGGGGGCCCCGCTTTGCTGGCATTGGAGTATTCGACCGGCTTATATACAGCCCTGTCGGCAGCTTCGTTGGTTTTTTGCGAAGTGGAGGTCGCCGGCGCGGAGCTGCTTTCGGAACCCCAGCGCGGCTGCGCGTGACTTGCACCGGACAGCGCGAGCAGCGCGCCCGCCACGAGACTCATGGCGATCTTCGTAAAGTCGATTTTCATTTTCGGTTCTCCAGAAAAATGCGTGTTTTACCTGCTGCTATTTCTTGCGCTTTGGCTCGACGAGCACCGCGTTGGTACAGTAATCGCTATAGAGCTTGGCCACAACCTCATCGGCCTGCTCGTTGATGAGCCGCGCGGCGGCCGCGCGGATATCGCTGCCGGAGAAAGAGCCGCCGTGGGCGGTGGCATCGGAGATCATGCGGCCGCCGGTATCGGCCAGCGAGAAGCCCAGGTTGACCGTAACTTCGTTTACCCGGATCACCGGATTGACGCCCGCCTGGGCGGTTATCAGACCGCGCAGCACGAAATTCGCGCCGAGACGCCGGGAGGCGGACAGCGCGGCATCGGGATTACCCTTGAAATACGCGTCGATCTCGGCTTGCGCGATCTGTTTCTTGATTTCTTCCGGGGTGTACGTCTTGAGCCCGAGCGCGCGCAGCCGCTGGTTGATGAGTTGGAAATGCGGCCCGTAATTCTCCTGGTTCGCCAGGATGCCGCCGCCGGATTGCTGCTCGCCGATGATCAGCATGATTTTCTTGTCTTTGAGCTGATCGCGGCACGGCGTGGAGAGACGCTCGGTGATAGCCTGCTGGCGCGCCTGCTCCTTGGCCTTGGCGGTCCCGTCCTCCTGCGAGAACTTGAAGCCCTGCGCATGGCCGGCGCCGGTGAAACACATCGCGGCGACGGCGGCAACCATCGGAATTCCGGTTTTCATCAGTGCCTTGAGAATGAGCTGACGGGGCGCTTATGCCTGCGGCAGCGCAGAAGACCCAGTTTAAGCAAATAGGAACGACAAATCCAGATGTCTATGCGTCAGGTGTGAAATCGGTCACTCATCCTGCTGCGCATGGGCGGCGTCCGGCCTGCAAATGACGGCTATTGGCCGCGCAATCCGGTGAACGGGCGGAACCGGCAGCCACAGCGACGCTCCGGCCGGCGCGGCGCGAGGTTATTCGACCACTTCGCAGCGATCACTCTCGGCGATCAGCGTGCCCTGCCAGCTTGCCCGTATCATCATGCGCCCCGTGTCAAAGGTGCGAAAAGAGTTG
>JANNPG010000153.1:0-56012 GCA_031399805.1 Betaproteobacteria bacterium
ACACCGCATCCAGCAAAATCTTCAGGTAGTGGCTCGCCGTCGGGTCGCAGTGCAGATAGAGGCTGCCGGTGGGCTTCAGTCTGCCGGCGACCAAGGCAAGTCCCAAGGAAATGCTGCCGGTCGTCGACAAGCCGCTCATTCAGTACGCGGTGGAGGAAGCCGTCGCCGCGGGGATTACCGAACTGGTATTCATCACCGGCCGCAGCAAGCGCGCGATCGAAGATCATTTCGACAAAGCATTTGAAGTGGAATCCGAGCTGACCACGCGCGGCAAGCACGCCATGCTGGCCATGGTGCGCGATGTCGTGCCGCGCCACGTTAAATGCATCTACGTACGCCAGCAGGAAACACTCGGGCTGGGACATGCCGTGCTGTGCGCACAGCCGGTGGTCGGCGAGCATCCGTTCGCAGTCATCCTCGCCGATGATCTGATCGACGCGAAGCCTTCCGTCATGAAGCAGATGGTCGAGGTTTACCGGCGTGAACGCTGCACCCTGCTCGGCGTGCAGAAGGTCGCGCGCGCAGAAACCCGCCAGTATGGGATCGTCAAGCCGGGACGCCGCAACGGAAAACTGCATCAGGTGGCAGGGATCGTCGAAAAGCCGCGGCCGGCAGCCGCGCCGTCGCGACTGGGCGTGGTAGGGCGTTATATCCTCACGCCGCGAATATTTCATCATCTGCGGCACGCGCGGCCGGGTGCCGGGGGCGAGATCCAGCTCACGGACGGTATCGCCGCGCTGCTTGCCGACGAACCGGTGACGGCATATGAATTCGACGGCGTGCGTTACGATTGCGGCAGCAAGCTGGGCTATCTCAAAGCGAACGTTGCTTACGGGCTCAAGCATCCGGAAGTGGCGCGCGAATTCGCGAAGCACCTGGCGAAATTGCGTCTCTGAGCGGCCGGCACGATGCGGGAGACACGTTGATGTTGGCAGCGGCCGATGCAGAGGAATTACTGAAGACCGCGGAGCCTGTATGTTCGGCGGCGGTCGTGGACCGCACGGTGCGGCGCATGGCGGCGGAGATTTCCGCCGCGTTTGCGACCCTGAATCCGCTGGTGTTGAGCGTAATGAGCGGGGCGGTCGTGTTCAGCGGGCAGTTATTGCCCCTGCTGAAGTTCCCGCTGGCTTTCGATTACATACACCTGACGCGTTACGGCAACGCCACCCGCGGCGGCCGCATCGAGTGGAAGGTATTTCCGGCCGACGCGGTTGCGGGACGCGTGGTACTGGTACTCGATGACATTCTCGACGAAGGGCATACCCTGCTCGAAATCCGGCGGCGGGTGCTGGAAGCCGGTGCCAGCCGGTTTTATGCAGCGGTGTTTGCCGACAAGGAGATCGGCAGACCCAAGCCGATTGCCGCCGATTTTGTGGGCATCCGGCTGCCGAACCGTTATGTCTTCGGCTTCGGCATGGACGTCAAAGGCGCATGGCGGAATTTACCTGACATCTACGCACTTAAGAACGGTAAGGAGTGAGGCGTGAGGAGCGAGGCGGCAACAAACGCGTTGTGGCATAACAAACTTTATTTCGGTTTCTGGTGGTTGCAAGGCCCGACCGCGGGCATGGCGCGCGCTGTCCGCAGTTTTGCATTTTTTTTCACTTCACGCGTCGCGCCTCACGCCTTTCTGCCATGTTAGCGATCATCGGCGGCAGCGGCTTTGCGCACATGTCCAACCTCGAGTCGATTCGACGCGAAGTGGTGCGCACCCCCTATGGCGAGCCGTCGGGCGCGCTCACTTTCGGCAGCATCGCCGGGCATGCGGTCGTTTTTCTGGCGCGTCACGGCTACGGTCATACGATACCGCCGCACCAGATCAATTACCGCGCGAATATCTGGGCCTTGCACGCGCGCGGCGCAAAAAAAGTGGTGGCGATCGCGGCAGTCGGCGGTATACGCAGCGGCCTCGAACCCGGCGCCGTCGTGGTTCCTGATCAGATCATCGACTATACGCACGGTCGGGCCGGCACTTTTTTTGAATTGGAAGGCCGCGGCGTGCAGCACATCGACTTCACTCTGCCGTATTCGCCGAAGCTCCGCGCGGCGTGTCTGGAAGCGGCGCGGCAGGCCGGCGAGCCGGTGGTCGACGGCGGAGTTTATGCCGCGACCCAGGGTCCGCGCCTTGAAACCGCGGCCGAAATCAATCGGCTCGAGCGCGATGGTGCCGACGTGGTTGGCATGACCGGCATGCCGGAAGCAGTACTCGCGCGGGAAATTGGCCTGTCTTACGCAACGTTGGCCATCGTTGTCAATCATGCGGCGGGACGCGGTGCCAGCCATACGGGGATCGCCTTGGACGCGATGGCGGTGATCCTGCAGCAGGCCATAGGCCGCGTGCAGCGCATCATCGAACACATCGTGAAATTGAATGGCGGTTAGAGACGTATTGAGAATGGGCGACCCGCGGCTGCTCGAACGCGCGAATCCGGTCGAGAAATTCGGCACGCCGGAATTGCAGGCATTGCTTGCCGACATGCAGGATACGATGGCTGCGCTCGATGGCGCGGGGCTCGCGGCGCCGCAGATCGGCGTTGGATTGCAGGTGGTCATTTTCGGTATCGAGAACAACCCGCGCTATCGTGATGCCGAGGTGGTGCCGTACACCGTATTGATCAATCCGGCGTTGACGCCGCTGGGCGACGAAATGGAGGACGGCTGGGAGGGTTGTTTATCCGTGCCGGGCATGCGTGGCGTGGTGCCGCGCTTCAGGCGCCTGCGCTACCAGGGCTGCGACCAGCACGGCCAGCCGATCGATCGCAGCGTCGATGGATTTCATGCCCGCGTGGTGCAGCACGAATGCGATCATCTGATCGGCGTGCTGTATCCAATGCGCATTCGCGACTTCAGCCGCTTCGGTTTTACCGACGTATTGTTTCCCGGCGAAGAGGTCCTTGACGAGTGAGAGGCAGGATTCCTGCCTTAGGTTTGCATTTCGCGTATCAGGTCGCTTTCGAGCCTGATGACTTGTTTCGGATCGCTGAGCGCGGCGCCGCTGATCAGGAACACGTCCTCAGCGCGGTCGCCGAGCGTATTGACCTTGGCGGTGTACAGATTGATCTGGTAATCGACCAGGCAGCGCGCGATGCGCGACAGCAACCCCGGCCGGTCGCCGGCGATGATCTGCAGCACCTTGAACTGTCCGCGCTCGTCCGCGTCGATACGGACTTCGGGGGTGATCGGGAAGTGTTTGAGCTGGCGACTCAGGCGACCCCGTGTCGGCGGTTCAAGCGGTGTTTGCTCGAGCAGGCGTTGCCCGAGTTCGTATTCGATGTAGCCGATCAAATCGCGGTATTGCGGATTTTTGTTGGTCGGATCGAGAATCTGGAAGCTGTCGAGCGCATAGCCGTGGCGCGTGGTGTAGATTTTTGCCTCGACTATCGAATAACTGATGCGTTCGAAGAAGCCGCAGATCCGCGCGAAGAGATCTTTCTGGTCGCGCACGTAAATCATGACCTGCAGCCCTTCGCCGGCCGGTGACAGGCGTGTCTTGACGACCGGCGCCGGCGTATCGACGCGGTAGTTCAGCAGCCGTGTGTGCCACGCGATTTCATCCACACCGTGGCGCAGAAAGTAGGCAATGTCCAGCTGCGACCACAATTTTTCGGTGGCGTCATCCTTGATCGCATACAGCCGCAGTTTGGCCTTGACCGCATCCTGCCGCAGTTGCAGGCTGCTTTCGAGTGAGCGCGTATCTCCGGTGAGGCGGCGACGGGTCACGCGGAACAGATCTTCCAGCAGCTTTGCCTTCCATCCGTTCCATACTTTTGGACTGGTGCCGCGTATGTCAGCAACCGTCAGGAGGTAAAGCGCGACAAGATGGCGGTCGTCGCCAACGCGTGTTGCGAAAGCGTCGATGACGGCGGGATCCGAGAGATCCTGTTTTTGTGCGGTGGCCGACATCACGAGATGACTTTCCACGAGCCATGCCACGAGTTCAGCATCGGCATGCGACAGGCCGTGTTCGCGGCAGAATCTGAGCGCATCGACCTTGCCGAGCGCAGAGTGGTCGCCGCCGCGTCCCTTCGCGATGTCGTGGAACAAACCCGCCAGATACAACAGCTCGGGACGGTCGAAATCGCTCATGAGACGGCTGCTCAGGGGGAATTCGTGCGCGAGTTCGGGCACCGCGAACCGTCGCAGGTTGCGCACGACATTCAGAATGTGCTCGTCAACGGTGTAGACATGATAGAGATCGTGCTGCATCTGGCCGACGATCCGTCCGAATGCCGGAATATAACGGCCGAGAATGCCGTATTGATTCATGCGCTTTAATTCGCGCACGACGCGCGACGGGCTGCACAGAATCTGCATGAACAGCTTGCGGTTCGCCGGGTCGCGCCGGAATTCGGGATTGATCTGGCTGCCGGCGCGCCACAATGCGCGCAGCGTCGCGGCCGCCATGCCTTTCAAATCGTGGCGCTGCTGCAAAATGAAAAAGGCTTCGAGCATGGCGCCCGGCTCCCGTCTGAACAATCCTTCGTCGCAGGCTTCGAGCAGCTCGTTGCGGGCAAAGAAACGATCGTTAATTTTCCGGATGGCGCGATTGCGCGACGGAAAAATAAGGGTTCCAAGGTTCTGCAGCACTATCGTGTTCAACTGGCTGATTTCAATTGCAGTGCGGTAAAAGCGCTGCATCAGGTGCTCGCTGGCGCGGCGATGCGCCGTATCGCGAAGGCCCATTTGTGTTGCCAGTTCAGTCTGCACGTCGAATACGAGGCGCTCTTCGCGCCGTCCCGCCAGGTAATGCAGCCGGATGCGCAGATTTTGCAGAAATGCCTCGTGCTTCCGGAGCAGTGCGGCTTCGCGCCGGGTGATGATTTCGCGTTTGACGAGATCCGACCAGCGTGTGCCGACTCCCGCCGCCTTGCCGATCCAGATTATGGTCTGCAGATCGCGCAGGCCGCCGGCGGTTTCCTTTATGTTGGGTTCGAGATTGGTGTCGTGATAGCGCACATGGCGCTGTTCCTGTTCGAGGCGTTTGGCTTTGGTGAATTGCTGCGGGTCGAGCGCGCGCAGGAATTCTTTTTCAAACCGGCGATAGAGCTTGCGCTCGCCGACGAGCAGGCGCGCTTCGAGCAGGCTCGTCTGTATGGTCACATCGTTGGCCGCGAGTTCTATGCATTCGGCCACGGTACGCACGCTGTGCCCCACGTCGAGCCCGATATCCCACAGCAGACTGATAAATTGTTCGAGATTCTGCGTTAGCGCTTCATCGGCGGCGCGCGGGAGCAGGATCAGGAGGTCGATGTCTGAATACGGAAATAGCTGGCCGCGACCATAACCGCCGACCGCCGCCAACGCGACACCGGCGGGCATTCCGACCTGCTGCCATACGGATTTTAGCGTGGCGTCGATGAGCTTGCGCTGCTCGCGCAGCAACTCCGGCGCCGAGTTGTTGTTGCGGTAGCGCTCGCGCAGCGCCGCGCGGTGTTCGGCGAGCCGTTGTTTTAAGCGCGCGCCAGGCGGCTGAAGCGTGGCTGATTGCGCTGGCAGCAGCTGCGATGCGCTAACCATGCCGGGTGTTAATGAAGTCCGGCGGTGGCGGCGCGCCCGCGGATACCGTGAGTACTTCGAAACCGTCATCGGTGACCAGCACGGTGTGCTCCCACTGTGCGGACAGGCTGTGATCCTTGGTCACGATCGTCCACCCGTCGGCCAGTTGGCGAATGTCGGCGCGCCCGGCGTTGATCATGGGCTCGATGGTAAACGTCATGCCCGCCGCGAGCTGCATGCCGGAGCCCGCGCGGCCATAATGCAGCACCTGGGGTTCTTCGTGAAATTTGCGGCCGATACCGTGACCGCAGAATTCACGTACCACACTGCAGCCGTAATCTTCGGCGCAGGTCTGGATGGTGTGGCCGATATCGCCCAGATGCGTGCCCGCACGCACTTCGGCGATCCCGCGCCACATGCATTCGTAGGTGATCTCGCACAGACGGCGCGCCTGCACGGCGGGCTGGGCGACGAAAAACATGCGGCTGGTGTCGCCGTGATAACCGTCTTTGATCACCGTAACGTCGATATTGACGATATCTCCGGCCTTGAGTTTCTTGCCGCCCGGCACGCCGTGGCAGACGACGTGGTTGACCGAAGTGCAAACCGATTTCGGGTACGGCTGATAACCGGGCGGCGCATAGTTAAGCGGGGCGGGTATCGTATGTTGCACGTTCACCATGTAATCGTGACACAGACGGTCTATGCCGTCGGTCGTGATGCCGGGCTTGACGTGCGGCGCGATAAAATCGAGCACTTCGGAGGCGAGATGACCCGCCACGCGCATTTTCACTATTTCTTCGGGCGTCTTGGCGGGCACAGTCATGTGAGGCGGGCGGCTATACATCGGGATTTATGCAATCAAATCAAAAGGAGCCGGATTCTAGTCCAGTTTTAACGCGGCTCCAAACGCGGCGGCTGCAAGCTCAACCCTGCAATTGTCTACGGGTCGACTCGCCGGTTACCACCGGTTGAGCAAAAGTCATTAAGGATGATATAATTACAAGCTGGTCTGAAACAAGCTCTGGAGTCAAATTCAGGAGCTTTTCAGTCTTAATTCGCACATCCGCCATGGTCAGGGTGCTCGGCAACGAGTGTACGTGGGTGGATGGAGGCTTAACCCTAACTGGAGATTGTATGGCAACTAGCATGCGTGAAATGCTGGAGTGTGGTGTGCATTTCGGACACCAGACCCGCTACTGGAACCCCAAGATGGCCCCGTTTATCTTCGGCCATCGCAATAAAATTCACATTATCAACCTCGAAAAGACACTGGCGCTGTACCAGGATGCGCTGAAATTCGTGCGCCAGATGACTTCGAACAAGGGCGTGATCCTGTTCGTCGGCACCAAACGGCAGGCGCGCGAGATCGTGAAGGAGGAGGCGCAACGTTGCGGTTCCCCGTACGTCGATCATCGCTGGCTTGGCGGCATGCTGACCAATTACAAGACGGTCAAGGCATCCATCAAGCGCCTGAAGGACATGGAAGGAATGGCGCAGGACGGCACGCTCGAGAAGCTGCTCAAGAAGGAAGCGCTTAACTATCAGCGCGAAATCGTCAAACTCGAGCGTAGTCTTGGCGGCATCAAGGACATGAACGGATTGCCGGATGCCCTGTTCGTGATCGACGTCGGTTATCACAAGGGCGCGGTTGCCGAGGCCAAAAAGCTCGGTATACCGATCATCGCCGTGGTCGACACGAACCACAATCCTGAAGGTGTCGATTACGTGATTCCGGGCAACGACGATTCCAGCCGCGCAATCCAGCTTTACGCGCGCGGCGTTGCGGACGCCGTGATGGAAGGCCGCAACCAGGTGGTGCAGGAAATCATCAGTGACGAAGAGTTCGTCGAGGTCGACGACGCCGCGCCAGCGAAGTAACGGATGCCAACCGGAAAAGGGGCGTCAGCCCCTTTTTTTTAAGCAGGAAAATGGGCAGACGTGCGTCACCCTGTCGAGATCCGGGGCAGGGGCGGAACGGATGAAGTTTAAGTCGGTTTATTAAAAGCTTGGAGTGGCAATGGCGGAAATTACCGCGGGTATGGTCAGGGAATTGCGCGACAAGACCGACGCGCCCATGATGGAATGCAAAAAAGCGCTTACCGAAGCCAATGGCGATCTCTCCAGGGCCGAGGAAGTGCTGCGCATCAAACTCGGTAACAAGGCGAGCAAGGCATCGGCGCGGGTTACGGCCGAAGGCGTCGTTGCGGCATTCGTGTCGCCGGATGGTAAGCAGGGCGCGATTCTCGAAGTCAATTGCGAGACCGATTTTGTCGCCAAGAATGAGGATTTTCTCGGCTTCGCGAAGAAAGCCGCGGAACTTATCGCGACCAGAAATCCGGCTGATGTCGCCGCGCTGTCGGCCTCGTCGCTCGACGGTTCGACGGTTGACGAGGTGCGCAAAGCGCTGGTCGGCAAAATCGGTGAAAACGTATCGCTGCGGCGTTTCGCGCGCGTGGCGGCCGCGGGTCGCCTCGCGACTTATATTCACGGCGGAGCGAAGGTAGGCGTGCTTATCGACGTGGCGGGCGGCGATGAGACGCTGGCGAAAGACATCGCCATGCATGTCGCGGCGCTCAAGCCGGTCGCGCTGTCCAAAGACCAGATCCCGGCTGAACTGATCAGGCGCGAGCGCGATATCGCGCAGGCTAAAGCCGCCGAATCGGGCAAGCCGGCGAATATCGTGGAGAAGATGGTCGACGGCAGCGTGCAGAAATTTCTGAAGGAAGTAACCTTGCTCGGCCAGCCATTCGTAAAGGATGACAAGCAGACCGTCGAGCAACTGCTGAAGAGCAAAAGCGCGCAAGTCCACGCGTTTCATCTGTTTGTCGTCGGTGAAGGCCTGGAAAAACGCAAGGATGACTTCGCCGCCGAGGTCATGGCGCAGGCCAAACAGGCCAGCAAGGAAGCGCAGCCCAACTGACGCCATGGTCGATCAACCCGCATATAAACGCGTTTTGCTCAAGTTGAGCGGCGAAGCGCTGATGGGCGAAGACAGTTATGGCATCAATCGGGCCACCATCGAACGCATTATTTCGGAAATAGCCGATGTCGTGGCGTTGGGCGTGGAAGTCGCGGTTGTGATCGGCGGCGGCAATATTTTTCGGGGCATGGCGCCTGCGGCGGCGGGCATGGACCGCGCCACCGCGGACTACATGGGCATGCTGGCGACCATCATGAACGCACTCGCCCTGCAGGACGCGATGCGGCGGATGAACCTCGTCAGCCGCGTGCAGTCCGCGCTCAATATCGAGCAGGTGGTCGAGCCGTATATTCGGGGTAAAGCGATGCGTTACCTGGAAGAGGGCAAAGTGGTGATCTTCGCCGCCGGCACCGGCAATCCGTTTTTCACGACCGACACGGCGGCCGCGCTGCGCGGGATGGAGATGAATGTGAGTCTGGTACTCAAGGCGACCAAGGTCGACGGCGTCTATACGGAAGATCCGAAAACCCACGCCGACGCCATGCGCTACAAAAGCCTTACCTTTGACGAGGCCATCATCAAGAATCTGAAAGTGATGGATGCGACAGCGCTGACGCTGTGCCGAGACCAGAAGCTGCCCATCAATGTTTTCAGCATTTTCAAGCCGGGCGCGTTCAAGCGTGTCGTTACCGGCGAGGACGAAGGCACGCTCGTGCACTGCTAGCGGGGAGCTCATATGATCGCCGACATCAAGAAATCCGCCGAAGAGAAAATGAAGAAAACCCTGGAGACGCTAAAAGCCGATCTCGGGAAGGTTCGCACCGGCCGCGCGCACACCGGCCTGCTTGATCACGTGATGGTCGACTATTACGGCACGCCGACGCCGATCAACGGCGTTGCGAACGTGACTTTACTCGATGCGCGCACGATCGCCGTCACGCCATGGGAAAAGAAAATGGTGGCGGCAGTGGACAAGGCGATCCGCGAATCCGACTTGGGCCTTAATCCCGCGACGATGGGCGAGACGGTGCGCGTGCCGATGCCTGCGCTGACCGAGGAGCGCCGCAAGGACCTGATCAAGGTTGTTCACAAGGAAGCCGAAAGCGCGCGCGTTGCAGTGCGCAACATCCGGCGCGACGCGAACAATCATCTCAAGGATCTGCTCAAGCAGAAGAAGGTCGCCGAGGACGACGAGCGCCGCGCGCAGGACGACGTGCAGAAGCTGACCGACCGCCACGTTGCTGAAATCGACAAAGCGCTGGCTGCCAAAGAAGCCGATTTGATGGCGGTGTAGGGTACGCGTGGCTAACGACAGTTCCACCCTCGCAATTCCCGCCACGGGCGCCGTCCCGCGCCATATTGCTATCATCATGGACGGCAATGGCCGCTGGGCCAGGCAGCGTTTCCTGCCGCGCATTGCCGGACACCGCCGGGGTGTTGAAAACGTGCGCAGCACGGTGCGGGCGTGCGTCGAAAACGGGGTGGAATTTCTGACTCTGTTTGCATTCAGCAGCGAGAACTGGCGTCGCCCCGCGGAAGAAGTTTCATTCCTGATGCAAATGTTCATCGCGGCGCTCGAGCAGGAAATCGCAAAACTGCACGACAACGGCGTGCGCTTCAAGGCCATCGGCGATTTATCGCGCTTTGAGCGGCCGCTGCGGCAACTGGTCGGCGAAGCCGAGGAGTTGACGCACGACAACACGCGGCTGACGCTGACGGTGGCCGCCAATTACGGGGGGCGCTGGGACATGATCCAGGCGGTGACCCGTATGCTGGAGGCGAAGCCGCAATTGGCAGCCGGTTTTTCTGAAACCGATCTGCTGCCCTACCTGTCGCTTGCTTATGCACCGGAACCGGATCTGTTCATACGCACCGGGGGCGAACAGCGGATGAGTAATTTCCTGCTGTGGCAACTCGCTTACACGGAGCTGTATTTCACCGAAACGTTATGGCCTGATTTCGATATCGCGGCATTCGATCTGGCTATCGCATCCTATCAACAACGCGAGCGCCGCTTCGGACGTACCAGCGAGCAGTTACGCGAAGACGGGTCGAAAAATAAGTTGCGCCACGCGTCCGACGTCCGCTAGCCGCGACCGGGCAACCGGCTTGCTATGCTCAAACTGCGTATCCTGACCGTTGCGTGCGCATTGCCGCTGGTGTTGGCGGCGATGTTTCTGCTGCCTCGCGCCTGGTGGCAGTTCGGGCTGCTGGTACCCGTGCTGGTTGCTGCACACGAATGGTCTAAGCTCGCCGGCTTTGGCCGCGTAACGAAAGCCGTGTTTCTGTTCACTGTTGTCGCGGGAACGGCATTGCTGTCGCTGATAGCAAATCCGGAGGCGACAGGCAAAGTGTGCGCGACGCTCGTCGCGCATGCCGTTTATGTATTCAGCGCGGGCTTCTGGCTCGTCATCGCGCCCTGCTGGTTATGGCTCAAATTAAGGGTGCGCAATCACCTTGCGCTGGCCGTTGCCGGTATCGTGGTGTTGCTGCCAACCTGGCTAGCGCTGGCGCAGCTGCAGAGCAATGCGTTCATGTTATTGCTGTTGCTGGGCGTGGTGTGGATCGCGGACACCGCGGCGTATGCCGCGGGGTGGGCGGTCGGCAAGCACAAGCTCGCACCGGCGATCAGTCCGGGCAAGACCTGGGAAGGAGTAGTCGGTGCGCTGGTTGCCGTCACGGTGTATGCTCTCGTCCTGAGTCTCACATGGTTTACCGTACAGGATTTTATTTTTATTTTGGTTGCATGTTTGGGTATGACGGTATTCAGTGTCGTTGGCGATTTGTTCGAGTCGTGGCTCAAACGCTGCGCCGGGGTCAAGGACAGCGGCGCCATTCTGCCGGGACATGGCGGCATGCTCGATCGCATAGATGGTCTGGTGGCGGCAGTGCCGCTGGCGGCGCTGCTTTTTATTTGATGTCTGGCGCATGAACAAACTACGGCATCTGGCGATTCTCGGTTCGACCGGCAGCGTCGGCGTGAATACGCTCGATGTCGTCGCCCGTCATCGCGACCGGTTTCAGGTCGTCGCGCTAACTGCGCATCATCAGATCGACCTGCTGTTCCGCCAGTGCATCGCATTCGAACCGCAGTACGCGGTGATCGGCGAGGCACACGATGCGGAGCAGTTGCAGACCCGGTTACGCGCGCACGGCAACGCGACTGTGGTGCTCCATGGCGCACAGGCGCTTGAGGAGGTGGCCGGATTGCCGCAAGTCGATACGGTCATGGCGGCGATCGTCGGTATTGCAGGATTGCGCTCAAGTTTCGCCGCCGTGCAGGCCGGCAAACGCGTTTTACTGGCGAACAAGGAGGCGTTGGTCACGGCCGGTCCCGTATTCATGCACGCAGTGCGCAACTGCGGGGCGACTTTGCTGCCGATCGACAGCGAGCACAATGCGGTGTTTCAGGCGTTGCCGCGGAGTTTTTCCGGCGATCTTGGCGAGATCGGCGTGCGCCGGATCATACTCACGGCGTCGGGTGGGCCGTTTCGCACCACACCCATTGAACGATTGCGAAATGTGACGCCCGCCGAAGCCTGCGCCCATCCCAACTGGGTGATGGGGCGCAAGATATCCGTCGATTCGGCGACGATGATGAACAAAGGGCTCGAAGTCATCGAGGCCAGCTGGCTGTTCAACGCCGACGACGCGAAAATCAATGTCGTCGTCCACCCCGAAAGCGTGATCCATTCGCTGGTCGAATATATTGACGGCTCGTTGCTCGCTCAACTCGGCAATCCCGATATGCGCACGCCGATCGCGTTTGCGCTTGGCTTTCCGGACCGCATCGATGCGGGGGTGGACGTCCTCGATCTGGCGATCTTGAACCAGCTCAATTTCTCGGCGCCGGATGCGGCGCGATTTCCGTGTCTGCGGCTGGCGCGCGAGGCGCTGCGTGCCGGCGGCAGCGCTCCGGCAGTGCTGAACGCAGCGAACGAGGTTGCAGTTGCGGCGTTTCTTGGTTGCAGGCTGCGATTTGACCAGATTCCCGAACTGATAGAGCACACCCTGGCGGGCGTCGCGGTAGTACCGTTGCGGGAAATCGACGACGTGTTCGCGGCCGACCTCACCGCGCGCGAGTGCGCGCACGCCTGGCTCGCGCGCCATGCGGCCGGCAGCGCCGGACGCCCGCTGCGCGCCTCCGCATAGACACCGGATAGACCCATTACGATGAATTTACTGATCACCATAGCGGCGTTTGCATTTGCACTGGGTTCGCTGATTGTCGTGCATGAATTCGGTCACTATCTCGCGGCGAGACTGTGCAATGTCAAGGTGTTGCGATTTTCAGTGGGTTTCGGACGCGTGGTCGCAAGCCGCCGCTATGGCAAAGATGATACGGAGTGGGCGATTGCGGTGTTCCCGCTGGGTGGTTACGTAAAAATGCTCGACGAGCGTGAGGGCGAAGTCGCGGAACACGATTTTCCACGCGCCTTTAACCGGCAATCCGTATTCCGGCGATTCGTAATCGTGCTGGCGGGGCCGCTCGCCAATTTCCTGCTGGCGATTTTCCTGTACTGGATCTTATTTATGCACGGGGTGCCGGGAATAAAGCCGGTGATCGGCGCAGTGGCGCCGGATTCGCCTGCCGCCCACGCCCAATTCGCCGTCGGCGAATCCATCACGAGAATCGGCCCGGAAGCGGTCGCCACCTGGCAGGATGCGCGCTGGATATTGCTCAGGCACGCTGTTGATCGCGGCTCTGTCGCAATTGAAGTTCAAAACGAGCGCGCTGAAATCCATTTGCGCAAACTCGACTTGTCGCGTCTGCAGGCGGCTGATCTGGACGGAGACTTCCTGCGGGCATTGGGCTTCGCGCGATTCCAGCCGCCACTGCTGCCCGTCATCGGACGCGTGATACCGGGTGGCGCCGCGGAACGCAGCGGATTGCTCGCCGGGGACGAAATCACCGCCATCGACCACACGCCGGTGAAGCGTTGGGACCAGGTGGTTGCCGTCATCGGCGCGAGCCCGCAGCGTCCGCTCATGCTCGATATCAGGCGCGCGAATGCGACATTGCAGGTGACGGTTACACCCGACGCGGTCATCGAAAATGCGGGCCGTATAGGTCGCATCGGCGTGGCTGCGCGCGTCGATGCCGATGCGATGCGGCCGTACCTAGTGGAAGTGCGGTATTCGCCGTGGGCAAGTTTCGGCAAGGCACTGGAGCGCACCTGGGATACTTCGATCTTCAGCTTGCGTATGCTGGGGAAAATGATGCTCGGCGAGGTTTCGCTCAAAAATCTGAGCGGCCCGATTACGATCGCCGATTATGCCGGCCAGTCGGCGCAGATCGGGTGGATTTCGTATCTCGTTTTTCTCGCCCTGATCAGCATCAGTCTGGGCGTGCTCAATTTATTGCCGATACCCTTATTGGATGGCGGCCATTTGATGTATTATATACTTGAAATTGTTAAGGGAAGTCCGGTTTCGATCAAGACAATGGAAATCGGCCAGCAGATCGGTATGGGATTGTTATTTCTGCTCATGGCTTTTGCGCTGTATAACGATATCACCAGGTTATTTAACGGTTGACGCAATGCGCTGCTACAAACACCTACTGTTCGTTCTCGCCACCGTCGTGGCATTGAGTGCCCAGGCTTTCGATCCTTTTGTGGTCAAGGATATCCGCATCGAAGGTATTCAGCGCACCGAAGCAGGAACCATATTCAGCTATCTGCCGGTCAAGGTCGGCGAAACCATGACCGACGACAAGGCCGCCCAGGCCATCCGTTCCTTGTATGCGACGGGTTTTTTCAAGGACGTCAGCCTTGAAGTTGATAATGGCGTGCTCATCGTGTCGGTGCAGGAACGGCCGTCGGTCGCGCAAATAGAAATCGTGGGGGCCAAGGAATTCAGCAAAGAGGATTTGTTGAAGGGGCTGCGCTCGATCGGGCTTGCGGACGGCCGCATTTTCGATCGCGGGCTGCTGGATAAATCCGAGCAGGAATTGAAACGGCAATATATCAGCCGGGGAAAATACTCGGCACAGATCACGACCACGACGACCCCGCTCGAGCGCAATCGAGTCGCCGTGCGCTTCGATATTATCGAAGGCGAGGTCGCAAAAATTCGCCAGATCAGTGTCGTCGGCAATCAGGTGTTCAAGGAAAAGGATCTGCTCGGACTATTCAAGCTGCGCACGCCGGGGCTGCTGACGTGGTTCAGCAAGGACGATCAATACTCCAAACAGAAACTGGCGGCCGATCTCGAAACGCTGCGCTCGTATTATCTCGATCGCGGGTATCTCGAGTTCAATGTCGACTCGACCCAGGTGTCGATCACGCCCGACAAGAAGGACGTTTACATTACCATCGGCGTAACCGAGGGTGCGCAATACACCGTGTCGGATGTCAAGCTGGCGGGAGAAACGCTGATCCCGCAAACCGAGGCGCGCGCGCTGATCAAACTCAAGGCCGGCGAAATTTTCTCGCGTAACAAGCTCACCGAATCGACCAAGCTCCTGAGCGACCGCATCGGTAACGAGGGCTACGCGTTCGCGAACGTTAATGCAGTGCCGGAACTCGACAAGGAAAAGCGCAAGGTCGCCTTTACGTTCTTCGTCGATCCGGGGCGGCGCGTTTACATCAGGCGCATCAACGTTACGGGCAACACCCGCACGCGGGACGAAGTGATACGGCGCGAGATGCGTCAGCTCGAGGGCGGTTGGTATTCGGCTGAAAAGATCACGAAGTCCAAGCAGCGCATCGACCGGCTGGGATATTTTTCCGACGTAAACGTCGAAACGCCGAGCGTTCCCGGCACCACAGACCAGGTCGATCTCAATATCAATGTTACGGAGAAGCCGACCGGTAATATCCTGTTGGGCGCGGGGTTCGGCAGCGAAGGTATCGTGCTGAGCGGCGGCATCACGCAACAAAACGTGTTCGGATCGGGTAACCATCTGGGGCTGCAAATTAATTCGAGCAAGCTCAATACGCTTTATTCGCTGTCGTTTACCCAGCCGTACTGGACCGTCGACGGTGTGAGCCGGGGATTCGATGTTTATTATCGCAAGACCAATCCCGAATCGCTTGGACTCGGGTTGTATACAACGTCGACTGCGGGCGGCATGCTGCGCTTCGGCGTGCCGTTCACCGACATCGACACCGTCACTTTCGGGCTGGGCTATGAAGGCACCAGTATCACGGCTCTTGACGGCGCGCCGCTGCGGATTACCAGCTACATAAGTACTTTCGGTACTTCCAATACCACTGCAATGGGCACCGTGGGCTGGGGCCGGGATACGCGGGACAGCGCGATTTATCCCACTTCGGGCGCCGTTACGCGCGCCAATCTCGATTCGGGTTTGCCCGGGGGCACGCTGCGCTTTTACAAGCTGAGTGCGGAGCATAAAAGATATATTCCGCTGAGTTCCAATTTCACGTTTTACTACAACGCCGAGGCCGGCTACGGTAACGGCTACAATGGTTTGCCGTTGCCGTTTTTCCGGAATTTCTATGCCGGCGGTCCGAATTCAGTGCGCGGTTTTTCCCCGGGCACCATCGGACCAAAAGATGCGAATGGCGATCCCACCGGCGGCAACACCAAGCTGGTCGGCAATGTGGAACTGCTGTTTCCGTTCCCCGGCCTGCCGAACGACAAGTCGATCCGCGTTTCCGCATTCGTGGATGGCGGCATAATCGGTTCTAATTATTCGTTCGCTGATGGCAACGCTTCCGCCGGCATCGCCGTGCTCTACGTATCGGCGTTCGGGCCTTTAAAAGTCAGCTTTGCGCAGCCGCTCAAATCGCAAGTCGGCGACCGGCCGCAAAAAATCCAGTTCCAGTTCGGGCAGCAGTTTTAGCGCGATGGCCGGCGCCCGGACGAACCGGTTAATGCAAGCGTAAGGAGACGACGTTGAAGCAATTACACTCTTTCGTATTGGCGGCTGCGCTGGCGGCCGCCAGTTTATTGGCGCACGCACAGGCGGCGGACCTCAAGGTCGGATTTATCGATGCCGATCGCATCAACCGGGAATCGGTACCGGCGGAGCGTGCGACCAAAAAGCTCGAGAAGGAATTCGCTCCGCGCGAGCAGGAGCTGCGGAAAATGGAAACGCAGATCAAGAACCTTCAGGGACAGCTCGAAAAAGACGGCCTGACCATGAGCGAGTCCGACCGGCGAAGCAAGGAGACCGAGCTCGGCCGTCAGACGCGCGAGTTTCAGCGCCTGCAGCGCGAGTTTCGTGAAGATCTGAATCTGCGCCGCAACGAAGAGCTTGCATCGCTGTTCGAGCGCGCGAACAAGGTTATCAGGGGTATTGCCGAGTCGGAAAAATTCGACCTTATCCTGCAGGAAGCGGTCTACCGCAGCCCGCGTATCGACATTACCGAAAAGGTCCTCAAAGCGCTCGCCGCCGAGAAATAGTCATGCCACATCGCTGCATGGACTGAATACAGGCACGGATGCGCTGTCGGGACGGAAAGTGAAATTGACCAGGCGCAAGTCCTACAGACTTGGTGACATCGTCAGCAAGTTGGGTGGTGAACTATATGGCGATCCCGGCATCCGCATCAGACAGGTAGCGACGCTGGAATCGGCGGGCGCCGGAGATATCACCTTCGTTTCCCAATCCCGTTATCTTACCCGGCTTGATCAATCCCTGGCGGCCGCCGTCATACTCGGCACCGACGCGCGTGCCGCCACCGTCCTGCCGCGGATAATTTGCGATAATCCCTACGCCTATTTCGCAAAAGTCTCGAGCCTGCTCAATCCGCCGCCGCCAGTTACGCCGGGCATACACAAGCGCGCGGTGGTGGATCGCTCGGCACGCGTGTCAAAATCGGCCAGCGTCGGTGCGGGTGCGGTTATCGGCAAGCGCGCGCACATTGCACAGCGCGCGGAAATCGGTGCGGGCTGCTTTATTGGAGATGACGCGACGATCGGCGCGGGCACCCGCTTGCATGCGAATGTTACGGTATATCACGAGTGCCGGATCGGCGCGCGTTGCATCGTGCACAGCGGGGCGGTGATAGGTGCCGACGGATTTGGCATCGCAAAGGAGGATGGGGTCTGGATGAAAATCCCGCAGATCGGGCGTGTCGTGATCGGTGAGGATGTGGAAATCGGGGCCAATACCACGATAGACAGAGGAGCGCTGGACGATACCGTCATTGAGGACGGCGTCAAGCTCGACAACCAGATACAGATCGCGCATAACGTCACCATCGGCGCCTACACGGCGATTGCGGCATGCGTGGGTATTGCGGGAAGCGCAACAATCGGCCGCAACTGTGCGCTCGGCGGTGCGGCTATGATCTACGGACACATCACGATTGCCGACAACATAAACATATCAGCGGGCACGCTCATCATGAAATCGCTGGATGAGCCCGGCACGTATACGGGCGTCTATCCGTTCTCAACCCATCAGCGCTGGCTCAGGAACGCCGCTCAACTGCGCCAGCTTGATGATCTCGCACAGCGGGTGCGAGAACTTGAAGGCAGGCTCGGCAAGGAAAAAAGGAATAAGCCGTGAACAGCATGGACATCCACCAGATACTCGAATTGCTTCCGCATCGATACCCGTTGTTGCTGGTGGACAAGGTGCTGACTTGCGAACCGGGCAAGCGCATCGTCGCCATCAAGAACGTCACGATCAACGAGCATTATTTTGCCGGCCATTTTCCGCATCACCCGGTCATGCCGGGCGTGCTGATCATAGAAGCGCTTGCGCAAGCCGCCGCGATCCTGACTTTCAAGACCCACGATCACAAGGCGGACGACAACTCGGTCTATTATTTCGTGGGAATCGACAAGGCGCGCTTCAAGAAACCGGTGCTGCCGGGAGACACGCTTGAGCTCCACGCCGAGATCAGGCGTTTTGCGCGCGGCATCTGGTGGTTTTCGGCGCGCGCGAAGGTTAAGGACCAGGTGGTGACCACGGCCGATCTCATGTGCACGCTGCGCCCGATCGACGGCAAGATTGCGTAGCCGATAGTCGATCTTGGCGGCGATACATCCCACGGCCATCGTCCACCCCGGCGCGCGTCTTGCAGACGACGTTGAAATCGGCGCCTATACGCTGATCGGCGAGTACGTCGAGATCGGCAACAGGTGCCGCATCGGACCGCATGCGGTCATTACCGGGCACACCCGCATCGGTTGCGATAACCGGATCTTCCAGTTCGTGTCGCTCGGCGAGGCGCCGCAGGACAAGAAGTACGCCGGCGAGCCGACGCGGCTCGAAATCGGCGATCGCAACACGATACGCGAGTTCTGCACCTTCAATTGCGGTACCGTGCAGGATGCCGGCGTGACGCGGCTCGGCAGCGACAACTGGGTCATGGCTTACGTGCATCTCGCGCACGATTGTCAGGTTGGAAATCACGCCATATTCGCCAACAATTCGCAGCTCGCCGGCCACGTGCGGGTCGACGATTACGCGATACTCGGCGGCTTTACCGCCGTGCATCAGTTCTGCCATATCGGCGCGCACAGCATCACGGCCATTGGCACTGTCGTGCTGCAGGACGTGCCGCCGTTTGTCACTGCATCCGGCAATACGGCGCAACCGTATGGAATCAATGCTGAAGGCCTGAAGCGCCGCGGCTTTTCAGCGCCGACCATCGCGCTGATCAAGCGTGCTTACAAAACGCTGTACAAAGCCGGGCTGAGCCTGGAAGACGCGAAGCGTGAGATCGGCGCGCAGGTCGGCGATTGCCGCGAGTTGCAATTATTGCTGGATTTTCTCGATAATTCCACGCGTGGCATTATCCGCTGAGCATCCGGCGCGCCCGCGCACCATCGCTATCGTCGCGGGGGAGGCGTCAGGCGACCTGCTCGGCAGCCAGTTGATCGGTGCGCTGCGCGAATTGCTGCCGCAGTTGCGGGTAGTCGGTATCGGCGGGCCGCGCATGGAGTCCGCGGGCATGGATGTCTGGTTCCCGCTGGAAAAACTCGCCGTGCGCGGTTATTTTGAAGTCATTCGGCATTTTGCGGAAATTGTCGGCATACGCCGCAAATTACGCCGCCGCCTGCTCGCGAATCCGCCCGATGTCTTCATCGGTATCGATGCGCCTGATTTCAATCTGGATCTCGAGCGCAGCCTGAAGGCGCGCGGCATTCCAACGGTGCATTACGTCAGTCCCGCGATCTGGATGTGGCGCAAGGAGCGGTTACAGAAAATAAAGCGCGCAGTCACCAAGATGCTGACGTTGTTTCCGTTTGAAGAGGCGCTGTATAAAGACGCCGGCGTAGACGTTGCGTTTGTCGGCCACCCGCTTACCGATTTGCTGGACGATCTGCCGCGCGGGGCCGCTGCACGCGAGCAACTCAAATTGCCGCCGTTGCTGCCGATATTCGCACTATTGCCGGGAAGCCGGCAAAGCGAACTCCAGCATATGGCTGATTTGTTCATTCAGACGGCGAAATTGATACATGCGCGCGTGCCGCAGGTCCTGTTCCTGGCGCCGCTCACGACCCGCGAAACGCGCGCGATGTTCGAGACCGCGCTGTATCGCAACGATGCGGCCGATCTGCCGCTGACCATCATGTTCGGCCACGCCCAGGACGCGATAGCCGCTGCCGACGTCGTGCTCGTCGCCTCGGGAACGGCCACGCTGGAGGCGGCGTTACTCTGCAAGCCGATGGTGATCACGTATAAAATGCCGCGCGCCAGCTACTGGCTGCTGCAGGGAAAGGGCTATTTGCCGTATTACGGCCTGCCCAATATCCTCGCGAAAGAATTCGTGGTGCCGGAAATCATCCAGGACGATGCGACGCCGCAAAATCTGGCGCAGGCATTGCTCAATATTCTGGCTGACGTCCCGCTGCGCGCGCGGCTCGCGCGCAAGTTCGCGGCGATGAGCGCGAGCCTGAGCCGCGGCGCAGCCCGTCAGGCGGCGCTCGCCGTGCTGCCCTTGCTGCGCAATTGATATGATCTGCGGCGTGGACGAGGCGGGGCGCGGCCCCCTCGCAGGCCCCGTGTTCGCCGCGGCGGTTATGCTGGGGCCGGCCCACGGTATTGTCGGGCTGGCGGATTCGAAAAAACTCAGCGCCCGGCAGCGCACGGCGCTCGCCGCGCGGATCAGGCAATCTGCGGTCGCATGGGCGGTGGCCAGCGCGTCGGTAGACGAAATCGATACGCTCAATATTCTGCAGGCGACCCTGCTCGCGATGCGGCGCGCGGTGGAGTCCTTGCAATCGACGCCGACCGAGGTGCTGGTCGACGGGCTTTACTGTCCGGCTATTGCGCAACCGGTACGCGCGATTGTGCGGGGTGACAGCTCGGTGGCGGAAATTTCCGCAGCGTCGATACTCGCAAAAACGGCACGCGACGCGCTAATGCTTGAGCTGCACGTGCAATACCCGGACTACGGGTTCGACCGCCACAAGGGCTATCCAACGCCGGAGCACCTGCGGGCATTGCGTGCTCATGGCGCGTCAGCCGTGCATAGACGCTCGTTCGCGCCCGTCAGGTCATTGCTCGGTGGCGGCTGAGGTTGTTTTCTAAGCGCCTGTTTCAGAATGATCTTAAGCAGGCGCCGCTTAGCGGAGTATGAAGGGATGTGTTCCCTTATTTTGCAACGCCCCTAAGGCTGCAGTTCCTGCAAAAGTTGGCGCAATGCCCGCTTTTCGCGTGTCGTGCGAGTCAACCCCCGGCGTGCGGTGCACTGGCGCTTGAGCCGGCGATAGAATTCCGGGTCGGACTCGGCCCGTGCGAGCAGGCGCGCCAGCGCGCGTTCGTTGCCGAGCGGATAGTAGCCCGCGTAGCCGCGGCCGAGCATGCCGATATTGCCGGGAACGCGCGACGCGATCACCGGCACGCCCGCCGCCAGCGCCTCCGTAACGACGTTGGCGCCGCCCTCCATGCGCGAACTGATGACCATCAGGCGCGCGCGCGCCAATTGCCGCAACGCGGCGCCGTGCGGCAATTCGCCGATCCAGCGGTAGCGCGGCTCGCGATTCGTCCAGCGGCGTGCTTCGCGCGTCATCGCAGCGCTCATCGCGCCGCCAATTTGCACTGCGCGTATGCGGCTTTGCGCGGGCAGATACTGCAATGAGGCCACCAGCCTGAACGGATCCTTGACCTCGCGCAGATGGCCGCTGGTGCATACTTCGAAACAGGAGGTGAGAGGCGCCCCGCACTTGACCGGCTGTGCCGACTGGTAGATGACACGGGTTTTCCTGCGCAGTGCCGGGGTAAGCTCGGCCAGCCCCTGCTCCTGCAATACGACCAGGCGCGTCGCCAGCCGTAGCGACCGCTTTGCCGCCGCATCAATACGGATATCGTGATAGAGGTCGGTACCGGTGAGCATCAGCACCAGCGGGCGCTGCGGGTACACACCGGCGAAGTCTGCAATCGAGGCGTGGCTGCGCCGCGCGTGCAGTGCGATCATGAGATCCGCGGGTTTGCCGTCCCAGCGTGTTTGCACGTGAACGCTGTGACCCAGTGCACGCAGCAATTGCGCCCAGCGCACGGCGGTATTGCGATTGCCGGAATGGGCGACGGGTCGCGCCGGTGTGACGAGGACGATTTTCATGCGCTGCCGATAAGTTAGAATGCTTGCATGCCAGCAGCGCAAACTATAGCAGACCGCGGCACACGTCTACTGTCGACGAATTCATCGGCGCACGCGCTTGCACAGCGGCTGCGTGATGCGCGCGCACGCACGTTGTCGCTGGCGTCCGCTCTCACGAACGAACAATTGCTGGGCCCCCGACTGGTCATCGTCAACCCTCCATTGTGGGAATTCGCGCACGTCGCCTGGTTTCAGGAGTACTGGTGCCTGCGTTACCGCGGCGACGACGATGTTGCGGCGTCCGCGGTCAGCGGCGCGGACACGCTGTACGACTCGGCGCTGGTGGCGCATGCCGCGCGCTGGAACTTGCCGCTATTGCCTTTCAATGCGGTCCTGCGCTTTCTCGATGCCGTGTTGCAGCGCGTGCTGGAGCGGCTCGCGCGCGAGCCCGGCAATCCGGCGCTGCGTTACTTTGCCGAACTGGCTGCGGCGCACGAAGAAATGCACTGCGAGGCGTTTACCTATACGCGCCAGACGCTAGGCTACGCGGGGCTGCGCGCAGGCGGTGCAGTTGCCGCTGCCGGCAGTGCGTGCACGGGCGACGTTACGCTCGACGGGGGCGAGTTTCTGCTGGGTACGCGGCGCGACGGGAGTTTCGTCTTTGACAATGAAAAATGGGCGCATCGCGTAATGCTCAAGCCCTATTCGCTTGCGCGCGCAGTGGTGACTAATGATGAATTCGGCGCGTTTGTCGATGATGGCGGTTACCGGCGGCGCGATTTGTGGTGCGCCGATGGCTGGCAATGGCGGGAGAATGCCGGTGCTGAAGCGCCGGTATACTGGATAAAGCAGGGCGCGCTATGGCTGCATCGCGTCTACGCTGAAGTCGTGCCGCTGCCGCCACATGCGGCGACAGTCCACGTCAACTGGTATGAAGCCGATGCCTGGTGCCGCTGGGCGGACCGCCGCCTGCCCACCGAGGCGGAATGGGAATACGCGGCCGCCGCGTCTCCCGGCACTGCGCGCGACGACATTAAACGCGTTTTTCCGTGGGGTGACGAAATTCCCGGCATGACGCACGCTAATCTGTACGGCGTGTGCGATGCGGTCGCGCCCGTCTCGGCATTCGCGGCGGGCGACAGCGCGTGGGGTTGCCGCCAGATGATGGGTAATGTATGGGAATGGACCGCGGACTGGTTCAAGCCGTATCCTGGTTTCGAGCGCGATGCCTACAAGGAATACTCGGAGCCGTGGTTCGGCGATCACAAAGTCCTGCGCGGCGGATGTTACGCGACGAGCGCGGCATTGCTGCGCAACACTTGGCGCAATTTCTATACGCCCGACCGGCGCGACGTATTCGCCGGTTTCCGGAGCTGCGCGCCATGAAGCAGGTATCCTCGACCGACAACGTTCATTTCAAGTCACTGCTGGCGCTTGCGCATTCGTCGCGCGAACGCCGGGAACGCGGGCTGTCATTGCTCGACGGGATCCATCTGGTCGCCGCGTATCGCGCTCACGTCGGTGCGCCTGCCGAGATCGTTGTCAGCAAATCGGGTCTCGACAATGCTGAAATAAAGACCTTGCTCGCGGCGCTTGCGCCGCGCGATCCGCTGGTGTTGAGCGACGCGTTATTCAAGCAATTGTCGACAGTCGAGACGCCTACCGGCGTGCTCGCCACGGTGGCGACGCCGCGCCCGCTCGCGGCGCCTTCGCGCATGGATGCATGCGTCATGCTCGAAGACATCCAGGACCCGGGAAATCTGGGCTCCATACTGCGCTCGGCGGCCGCAGCCGGGGTGAAACACGTAATACTTTCAAAGCATTCCGTTCATGCGTGGTCGCCGCGAGTGCTGCGCGCGGGCATGGGCGCGCATTTCATGCTGCAGATTTACGAACAGTGCGATCTATTGGCGCTCGCGCGCGATTTCAAGGGGAAAGTCGTCGCGACCCGTCAGCGTGCGAAAAGCACGGTTTTCGATACGGACGTTACCGGCAGCGTGGCATTCGTTTTCGGCAATGAGGGGGCGGGACTGTCGCTGGCCCTTGCCGACGCAGCGCACCAGCTTGTGGCCATCCCGATGCCGGGGAAAGTCGAATCGCTGAATGTCGCCGCCGCCGCCGCAATCTGCCTGTTCGAGCGCGTGCGTCAGCAGTACGCGGCAACTGGCAGCTAGGGAAGCTGTGGGCAAGGTTTTCGGTCTCCTCTGAAGTGGGGAATATACAAGGGGGCGTAGCCCGCTTGTTCAGAGGCGGCCTAGTAAACGCGGCCGGCGAGTCGGTGCGCATGGACGCGGTGCCGGAAGTTGAACGACAGCGTTTTTCGATCGGCGACGCGGATATTGAAGAACTCGCGCGCTACGCGCTGATCATCGAGCAGCATGCGGCGGGCTATGCGAATCCGGTAACGTTTTATGTCAAAAAGCTGGTCGAAGGTGTCGCGACGCTGGGTGCGGCGTTCTGGCCGAAGCCGGTGATCGTGCGCCTGTCGGATTTCAAATCGAACGAATATTCGAGCCTCACCGGCGGGTCAAAGTACGCGCCGCACGAAGAAAACCCGATGCTCGGCTTTCGCGGCGCGTCGCGCTATATCGCGGCCGGTTTCCGTGACTGCTTCGAGGCAGGCAAGTACGTCGGCATCTGCGGGCAGGGGCCGTCGGATCATCCGGATCTCGCGAAGTGGCTCATGGAGGAGGGCATCGGCAGCCTGTCGCGGAATCCCGATACCGTGGTCGAAACGTGGCTCTACCTCGCGGGTGAGGTCAAGAATGCCGCTGTGGCGGGCTAATCCGGCTGGCAGCCGCGCGCGAATTTCATTGAGTGCGCGGGCGGAATTGAGCTAGAATATGCAAACGGATCAGACATGAAATGACCAAATATATCTTTGTCACAGGTGGTGTAGTCTCCTCCCTCGGCAAAGGTATCGCTGCCGCCTCTCTCGCCGCCATACTTGAAACGCGCGGCCTCAAAATCTCGATGTTGAAGCTGGATCCCTACATCAATGTGGATCCGGGCACCATGAGCCCCTTCCAGCACGGCGAAGTTTTCGTGACCGACGACGGCGCGGAGACCGACCTCGACCTCGGGCATTACGAGCGCTTCGTCAGCGCCAAGATGGGCAAACGCAATAATTTCACGACCGGCCAGATCTACGAGAGCGTCATCAAGAAAGAGCGACGCGGTGATTATCTGGGCGGCACGGTGCAGGTCATTCCGCACATCACGGACGAAATCAAGCTCTTTATCGGGCGGGGTGCGGCCGATGCCGAAGTGGCGATCGTCGAAATCGGCGGCACCGTCGGCGACATCGAATCGTTGCCCTTCCTTGAAGCGATACGCCAGATGGGAATCGAGATCGGGCGCAATAACGTTTGCTATATTCACTTGACGCTGGTGCCCTACATCGCGTCAGCGGGCGAGATCAAGACCAAGCCGACGCAGCACTCGGTCAAGGAGTTGCGCGAAATCGGTATTCAGCCCGACGTGCTGCTGTGCCGGGCCGACCGTCCTTTGCCGTCCGACGAGCGACGCAAGATTGCGCTCTTCACCAACGTGCAGGTCGAGGCGGTGATCTCGGCGGTCGACACCGACTGCATCTACAAGATTCCGGGCATGCTGCACGCGCAGAACCTCGACGATATCGTCTGCCGCAAGCTCGAACTGGCACCACCGGCCGCCGACCTTGCGGTGTGGGACAAACTCGTGTACGCACTCGAGCATCCGACCAGGACGGTTGCCATCGCGCTGGTCGGCAAGTACGTGGATCTGACCGAATCCTACAAGTCGCTGTCGGAGGCCCTGATTCACGCCGGCATACACACGGGTGCGAAGATTAATATCCATTACATCGATTCCGAGTCGATTGAGCAGAACGGCAACGGTTGCCTCGCCGCGATGGACGCGATTCTGGTGCCCGGCGGATTCGGCAAGCGCGGCGTCGAGGGCAAGATCAAGGCCATCCGCTACGCGCGTGAAAACAAACTGCCTTATCTCGGCATCTGCCTCGGCATGCAGCTCGCCGTCATCGAATACGCGCGTAACGTGGCCGGCCTGGAGGACGCGCACAGCACCGAATTCGAACCCGCGACGCCGCACCCGGTGATCGCGTTGATCACCGAATGGCAGGAGCGCGACGGCCGGGTCGAGCATCGCGATGCGAAGTCCGATCTCGGCGGAACGATGCGCCTCGGCGGCCAGGAGTGCCTGCTCCAAGCCGGCAGCCTCACACGCACGGTCTACGCGGCGGAGCGTATCGTCGAACGGCACCGCCACCGGTATGAAGTCAATAATCATTATTTGCCACGCATCGAAGCCGCGGGCATGCGCATGTCCGGCGTCTCGCTCAAAGAGCAGTTGTGCGAAATGATCGAACTGCCGACCGACGGACGCAATGCGCATCCGTGGTTCGTCGGCTGCCAGTTTCATCCTGAATTCACGTCGACGCCGCGCAACGGTCATCCGCTGTTCAATGCCTTCATTCGCGCCGCATTGCAAAATGCGAAAGCGACGGAAGCGCTTCCCGCAGCAGCGCCCAAGCTGCAGAACATCGCGTGACGCGCCGTGAAGCTGTGCGGATTTAACGTCGGCCTTGAGCAGCCGTTATTCCTGATAGCAGGTCCCTGCGCGATCGAGTCGCGCCAGCTCGCGCTGGATACCGCCGGTCAGTTGAAGGAAATCTGCGCCACGCTCGGCGTGCCGTTCATTTACAAATCGTCTTTCGATAAAGCAAACCGCAGTTCGGGCAAATCCTTCCGCGGCGTCGGCATGGACGAAGGCTTGCGGATACTGGCGGAAGTCAGGACGCAGATCGGCGTGCCCGTATTGACGGACGTGCATGACATCGAGCAGGTGAAACCGGTGGCGGCAGTCGTCGACGTGCTGCAGACGCCGGCGTTCCTGTGCCGCCAGACGGATTTTATCCATGCCGTGGCGAGTGCCGGCAAGCCCGTCAACATCAAGAAAGGGCAGTTTCTCGCGCCGGGCGATATGAAGAACGTGGTCGATAAGGCGCGCGAAGCCAGCGGACAGGACAACATCATGGTCTGCGAGCGGGGCGCGAGTTTCGGCTACAACAACCTGGTGTCCGACATGCGCTCGCTCATGATCATGCGCGAGACGCGCTGTCCGGTTGTCTACGATGCCACGCATTCGGTACAGTTGCCGGGCGGGCAGGGTACATCGAGCGGCGGCCAGCGCGAGTTTATCCCGGTGCTCGCGCGTGCGGCAGTGGCCAGCGGCATCGCCGGGATTTTCATGGAAACGCATCCCAATCCGGACCAGGCATTGTCCGATGGGCTCAATGCGTGGCCGCTCAAGCATATGCAAGCGCTGCTGGAGACTCTCAAAGCGCTCGATGCGATGGTGAAGCAACGCGAATTTGCCGAACAACTCGTTTCAGATCAGGAAAAACCATGAGTGCAATAGTGGACGTGATTGCGCGCGAGATACTCGACTCACGCGGTTTGCCGACGGTGGAAGCCGACGTGCTGCTTGAATCGGGCGTGCTCGGCCGCGCCGCGGTTCCATCGGGCGCTTCGACCGGCAGCCGCGAGGCGATTGAATTGCGCGACGGCGACGAAAAACGCTATTTCGGCAAAGGTGTGCAGCGCGCGGTTGAAAACGTGAATACCGAAATCTGCGAAGCGATCATCGGGCTCGACGCGGTCGAGCAACGCTTCATAGACCAGACGCTGATCGAACTCGACGGCACGGATAACAAATCGCGGCTCGGCGCCAACTCCATGCTCGCCGTTTCGCTGGCAGTCGCGAAAGCAGCCGCTGAAGAAACCGGATTGCCGCTGCACCGCTACCTGGGGGGCGCGGGGGCGATGTCGATGCCGGTGCCGATGATGAATGTGATCAATGGTGGCGCGCATGCCGACAACAGCCTCGACATGCAGGAATTCATGATCATCCCGCTCGGCCTGCCGACGTTCCGCGATGCCTTGCGTTGCGGTTCCGAAGTGTTCCATGCGCTGAAAAAGCTGCTCAAGGACAAAGGCCTGTCGACGGCGGTCGGCGATGAGGGCGGATTTGCGCCGCGACTCGCCAATCACGAAGCGGCGATCAAGCTCATCATGGAGGCGATCTCGTCAGCAGGCTACGCGCCGGGCACCGACGTTGCGCTGGGCCTCGACTGCGCAAGCTCGGAATTCTTCGCCGACGGCGAATATACGCTGGCGTGCGAAGGCAAGACGCTCAACGCTGCCGGGTTGGCGGACCTGCTCGCCGGCTGGTGCGACCGCTACCCGATCATCAGCATCGAAGACGGCATGGCCGAAAACGACTGGGACGGCTGGAAACTCCTGACCGAGCGGCTCGGCAAAAAAGTGCAGTTGGTCGGTGACGACATTTTCGTGACGAACACCAAGATTATCGCCAAAGGCATCGCGCAAGGCATCGCCAACTCGGTGCTGATCAAAGTCAACCAGATCGGCACGCTGACGGAAACGCTGGCGGCGATCGAGATGGCCAAGCGCGCGGGTTACACGTCGGTGGTGTCGCACCGCTCGGGTGAAACCGAAGATACCACGATCGCTGATATCGCCGTTGCGACCAATGCAATGCAGATCAAGACCGGCTCGCTGTGCCGGTCCGATCGTCTTGCGAAATACAACCAGTTGCTGCGCATCGAGGAGGATCTGGGGGACGCGGCGGCTTACCCCGGGCGCGGCGCGTTCTATCAACTGCGGTGAGGCGAGAGGTGAGAGGCGAGAGGCACAAAAACGCAGGCGCGGCTGAAAGTTCCATGTTCGGCGGCGATTGCTTTCGTGCAATCGTTGCATGCGCTGTTCGGTCATGGGTGGTTTACGCATCACCCCTCACGCCTCGCTTCTCACGCTTTCCAGCATGAAACTGCTCGCCCTTGCGCTGCTGGTTCTCATCGCGCTCGTGCAGCACCCGCTTTGGCTGGGCAAGGGCAGCTGGTTGCGCGTATGGGACATCGATCGGCAGGTGAGGACACAGCGTGATACCAACCAGACGCTCAGCATGCGCAATGCGGCGCTCGATGCCGAAGTGCGGGATCTCAAGCAGGGGCTGGATGCCATCGAAGAGCGGGCGCGCAGCGAGCTTGGCATGATCAAGCGCGATGAAATCTTCTTCCAGGTGCTAGAAGCGGGGCGGGGCGGACCGGCCTCCCGGCCGTAGACCCTTCGCGTAGCGCGGATATGCGGCATTCGCCGCGCCCGCAAGACCCCGGTTGCCGGCCACTATTCGAATAGAAGTCTTCAGTTGCGCGCCAATAACAATCGTGATTGAATGCCAATTGCAGCAATGCCATTAGACGGAAAAAATAAGACCTGTGCAGCCTGAGTTGCGGTCGATCAACGGAGGTTCCAAGATGCGAACGAAACTGGGCGCTATGCCCGATGTGATGGTTGACAAGCTCGGCAATAGCAACGCAACCGCTTCGCCGCCCACTAACACCGCGGCGGGCATTCCCAACGACGCCAGTCGCCGGAATTTTCTCCGCCGCAGCAGTACTTTAGCGGGCAGCGCTCTTGCCGCAGGCGCGGCGGGTGTATCGCTTTCGCATGCGGCGCCGCTGGCGATACCGGACAGCAACAAAGGCTATGGCAAGCCGATTCCTGCGGACGATTACGGCATGCCGTCCAAGTTTGAATCGAAGGTACGCCGCCGCCGCACCGATGTCTTCGTAAATCGCCAGAATTTCTCGGACTGGAGCATGACGCCGCTGCAACACCAGCACGGTATTGTCACGCCGAACGGGCTCATATTCGAGCGCCATCATAACGGCACGCCCGACATCGATCCGTCCACGCACAAGCTGGTGATCCACGGCATGGTGCGCCAGCCGCTGGAATTCAGCATGGACGACCTGATGCGCTATCCGGCGGTATCCAGGTTTCATTTCATGGAGTGCTCGGGTAACGGACTGGCCGACTGGTTAAAGAATGCTTCCACCACCGTTCAGCAGACCCATGGACTACTGTCCGGCGGCCAATGGACCGGCATCCCGGTGTCGTGGCTGCTCGATGAAGCCGGCTTGCAGGCCGGCGCGACGTGGGCGCTATTCGAAGGCGCCGACGGCTCGGGCCATGTGCGCAGCATGCCCATGAAAAAACTTCTGGATGACTGCCTGCTCGTCTATGCTCTGAACGGGGAAATGTTGCGGCCCGAGAATGGCTATCCGCTGCGCCTGTTCGTGCCTGGCTGGGAAGGTAACGTCAGCGTGAAATGGTTGCGCCGCATCAAGGTGGGCGACCAGCCGTGGCACGCCCGCAGCGAGACCGCGCGCTATACGGACCCCATGCCGGACGGCAAATGGCGCCAGTTCAGCTTCGAAATGGAGTGCAAATCGGTGATTACGCGCCCCTCCGGCGGTATGCACATAGCCCGTGGCATGCATGAGATTCAGGGCTTCGCATGGTCGGGCAATGGCAAAATCAAGGCGGTCGACGTGACCACCGATGGCGGAAAAAACTGGCAGGAGGCGGTGCTCGAAGAACCGGTCATGGACAAGTGCCTGACGCGCTTTCGTTATCGCTGGGAATGGCAGGGCGGGCCCGCCACGATTGCCAGCCGCGCGGTGGACAGCACCGGCTATGTTCAACCGAGCGTGCAGGAACTCCAGAAGCCGCGCGCGATTGTCGGTTTTGTGCAGCACCATAATGGAATTTTCCCGTGGTCGGTCAGTGCATCCGGTGAGGTGAAAAATGCGATTGCTTAAGCTTGTTTTGACGGTAACGGGAGCCCTCGTGGTCGCCGGCTGCGCGACACAGGAAATGTCGCAGCCGGTTGCCAAACCAAACGTCGCATACGGCAAGCCCATAGCCGAGGCGGATATCGCCGCGTGGAACATCGACATTCGCACGCCTGACGGTAAGGGGCTGCCGGCGGGGCGCGGCACGGTGGCGGAGGGCAAGGCAGTCTACGATGCCAAGTGCGCGGTGTGCCACGGCGCGGAGGCCAAAGGGGGTCCCGTCTATGGCACGATGGTCGGCGGTATAGGCTCGTTCAAGACCAATGCTCGCGTCCTCACGCCGGGCAGCATGTATCCGTATGCGCCCATATTGTTCGACTACATCCGCCGCTCAATGCCGATGGACCGGCCGCAATCGATGACCGTAAACGAGGTTTACGCGGTGTCAGCGTATATCTTGCAACTTAACGGCCTGATTCCGGACAGTGCAGTAATGGACCAGAATTCTCTGGCCAGGGTGCAGATGCCTAATCGGGATGGTTTTATCGTGGATGACCGTCCGGACACGAAAGCGGTCCGTTGCATGACAAACTGCAAGTAATCATCGATCCTGACCTGCAAGCTGGCGCGACGGTGGCCGATCAATTGCTGACGAACAGAATACCTGATCGTATGTTCGCCGCGGCCATTCTTGCGGGCGGGATGATGTCGGCATTGCTTGCGGTCGCGGCCGAGCGCAATCCGGCTTTGGAGGTCGTGCAGGCGCATCCAGGAGGCCATGCTGCGGGGCCACTCGGGTGAGTCACGAAGGGGTACGTTAACGCCTGCGTTAAGGTAAACCGCAATCCTCCGCCGCCCGATCTCAGGCAATTTTTCGCGGAGCCCGCCGCGTGCTAGACAACCTGCTCGCAGTGCCGCAAATCGCATAACGTTTGTCGTGCATCCGGCGGACCGGTGGGCGTCCTTGCCGTGTTCTCAAATATTTTTCGCCATGTTTCTTCGCGGACTAGCCGTAGTTTCTTTTCGAAACGCGCGGGGTGTTCGTTTTGCATTTTGCCGAGACGACAGGGTTGCTGCAGAGCGTTGACACCGTCTATCGCAGGGGTGGCATGGAATCTGCATGAGTTCATCCGGTTTTGACCGGGTGAGTGACTTACTATTGGAGGCCCTATGTCGAAGAACGCCAGTCAGTGGCATCAGCAGCCCAAGTTTCCCCCCTCGCATTTCGTCGACAGTCGCATTTATACCGATGAGCAACTGTTTCACGAGGAGCGCGAAAAGATTTTCAATAAATGCTGGATAATCGCGTGCCACGAATCAGAAGTTCCCGCAGCATTCGATTACCGTACGTTCTATCACCCCGGCGGCACGCCGCTTATCATGGTGCGCGGCGAAGACATGCGGGTGCGCAGTTTTTATAACGTCTGTCCGCACCGGGGTAACACGCTGCTCTACGACCCGGTCGGCAACGCCAAGCGCATCACGTGCATCTTTCACGCCTGGTCGTTCGACACCCAGGGCAACTGCACCGATATTTCGCGTGAAGAGCAGGGTTTCCAGAAGCGGTTTTGCAAAGCGGATACCGGATTGCGCGAAGTGCGCACGGAGGTCGGGTTCGGCGGATTCGTGTGGGTGAATATTGACGACAATGCGTGCACGCTCGGCGAATATCTCGGTGACTCGCTTGATATGCTGCATGACAACATGTCGATGCCGCTCGAAGTGTTCCACTATCACAGGGCGATCGTCGATACCAATTACAAGCTGTGGCACGATACCAACAGCGAGTTCTACCACGATTACATGCATTACTTTAACCGCGTGACAGGCATGCTCCAGGCGGGCTATTTCGACCGCAAATACACTGGTTATCCGAACGGACACGCGTCCGTCGGTTCAATGGAGATCAAATACGACGCGTATGAAGGCAGTCAAAAACGCGGCGTTGGCTGGCCGGGGCTTGCGCCCGGAGGCTGGATTTTGATCGATATTTTTCCGGGTATGACTTATAACCTGCGCACTTCGGTATTGCGCATGGATACATCAATACCGCTCGGGCCAAACAAGCTGCTCATAGAATTTCGCGGCTTGGGGTTGAAGAGCGATACGCCGGAGCAGCGCGCGGAGCGCATTCGTGATCACAACATGATCTGGGGTCCGTTCGGGCGTAACCTGCACGAAGACCTGCTGGGTGTGCATGGGCAGGGACGCGCGATGCACCCGGGCGGCGAGTTGACCTGGGTGATACACGGTCGTGAAGAAAACATGACGATACACGACGAGGGCGGTATGCGGCATTTCTACGCCGAATGGGGTCGTCGCATGGGACGCAAGGCGTACGATCCGTACGGCGAGCGCAAGATAACCGCAGCAGCCTGAACCGTAATTCCTGTCGCACGCCCGCTCGAATCGAGCGGGCGTGCGCGGAGGAGAGTGCCTATGCAGCCCGACAGAACGGCAATTGAAGAACTGGTGTATCGGTCGTGCCTTGCCCTGGACGAGAAAAACTTCAAGGGCTATCTCGACTTGTGCGAGACGGAGTTCCAATACCGCATAACGGCGCACAGCCCGGAAATCCGCAAGGATATGACCTGGCTCGAACATGACAAACCAGGCATGCAGCTGCTATTTACCAATCTGCCGCGCCACAACAGCGATCATTCGCCGCTGACGCGCCACGCCACCGTTTACACGGTTGAAGTCGATGCGGCACAGCATCAAGCGACCGTGGTGTCGGCGCTGCAGGTGTTCAAAACCGATCTCGATGGCGGCGCCACTGAGTTGTTTGCGGTCGGACGCTATGTCGATACGGTAACCATCAACGCGGGCGCGCCCAAGCTCCTCAAACGGGTGGTGAAGCTCGATACCCGGCAGTTCGGAATCGGTTATCACATTCCGTTCTGAATCGACCGCCTAATGCGAATTCAGGTCAGCGCACGCAATCGCGCCTTTCAGTTCGACACCACGCCGGGTGTGAGTGTGCTGTATGCCGGTCTTGCGGCAGGCATACACCTGCCCTATGAGTGCGGCACCGGCACCTGCGGCACCTGCAAAGCCCGGTTGATCGCGGGTGAAGTGGAGGATGCGTGGCCGCAGGCCGCCGGCCGCAAAAATCTCAAGCAGCCGGGTGAATTGCTGATGTGCCAGTGTGTGGCCAAGAGCGACTGTACGCTGGAGGTGGCCAGCTTCGTCTACAACATGGATGCGGGCGCTTGCAGGCCGGCGTTTGGGCGCGGCACGGTCACGAACGCAAAGGCATTGGCGCCCGACGTGACGGGCTTCTCGCTCGAGCTCGACGCGCCCTGCGACTTCGATGCCGGCCAATTCGTGGTGATGCAGGTGCCGGGCGTCAAGGGGTATCGCGGCTATTCCATGGTGAATTTCGAGCGCGCCGCGCGCCGACTAGATTTCGTGGTCAAGAAAAAACCGGGCGGCGGGGCTTCCGAGTGGTTATTCGGCGGCGCGATAGAGGGACGCGAGGTCGATTGGTTCGGGCCGCTTGGCGCGGCGACGTTTTATCCCACGCTTGGCAAGAACATTTTGTGCATCGCCGGCGGCAGCGGCATCGCGGGCATGCTGTCGATTTTGTCGCGGGCGCGTCAGGAACATTATTTCGACCAGTACAGCGGCCACGTGTTTTTTGGCGTGCGCACCTATGCTGATGCGTTTTATCTTGACGAATTGGCTCAACTCGCAAGCCAGTTTCCGGACAACCTGCGGGCCACCGTCGCATTCTCGGATGAAGAAGTGCCGCCGGAGGCGCGGGCTGCGCACCCCGCGCTTACCTTCGACAAGGGGCTGGTACACGAAGTCGCGGCGAAACACATGCACGGCAAGTACCAAAACCTGCGCGCCTATCTGGCAGGGCCGCCCCCCGCGGTCGATGGCGCCATTCGCATGTTGTTGCTGCAGGCCAAGCTTACCGCGGATAATATCCGCTACGACAAGTTTAGTTGATGAGCATGAGCAAAACATTCGTCTGTCCGCGCAGCCACGTTCCGGCCAACGGTATGGTCGAGTGCGCGGTGGAAGGCGGGTTGAAGCTGCTGGTGGCGAACACCGGCAGCGAATATTTCGCCTACCAGGCCATGTGCCCGCATCAGGATGTGGCGCTGTGCGAAGGCCTGTATGACGGGGCGGTGCTGACTTGCCATCAGCACCTGTGGCAGTGGGACATACGCACGGGGGCAGCGATCGGGCTTGCGGAAGCGCCGCTGGAAAGCTTTCCGGTGCAGGTCGAAGGGGACTCCATCTACGTCGTCGCGCAAAGTGCGCTCAGCGCGGCGGAACTGTTCGTCGGCATTTCAGGTCAGACGCTGAAGGGCTTAACGGACTTGGCGAAAAAAGAGGAATTCGACGCCGGCCGCGCACTTTATGACGTCGGCGATCCGGCCGACGATTTCTTCATTCTCGAATCGGGGCGGGTCGAATTCCTGATCGGCCGTGATGAGCGGGTAAGTCCGGCGGGTTTCATGCTGCGCAAGGGCGAAGTGTTCGGCTGGGCGGCGCTCCTGGACAACCAGCCGCGGCGGATTGCACGCGCGACCTGTCTGGAGCGCTCCCAGGTGTTGCACATCAACGGCAAGGAGGCACTGCGGGTGCTGGAAGGCGATCCAGCGTCGGGATACGTCGTCATGCGCCGCTTGTCGTCGCTAATCGCGCGCTATCTGGTATCGTCTGGATCAAAGTAGGGCACGGGCCGAGTCAGGCAGAGTAACAGCAGCAACCGGGATTTCGAATATTTACCGGCGGGGAAAAGTTGTTAATCACACAGGAGGATGTCATGCACGCAATAAAACGCTTCATGCAGGTGTTCGCGGTAATTTCCATGCTTGCAGTTATGACGGGGCAGGGCTGGGCGTCCGATATCGATTTTGGAAAGCCGGGTCAGCCTGTCGAACTGGTAATCGGCTATCAGCCGTATTACACCGAGTCGTGGTCCGGCGTAGTGATGCGCGGCAAGAAATTTTACGAGAAATATCTGCCTAAAGGCTCGAAAGTCGAATTTCAGGTGGGCCTGCAGGGCGCGATTATCGTCAACAACATGCTCGCGGGAAAACAGCATATCGGCTACATGGGCGATATGCCGGCTATAGTCTCGACCACGAAGACCGAAACCGCTGACATTCGAATTGTCGCCACCCTGGGCCTCGGTTTCGACCAGTGCAATATTTTCCTTGCACGCAATGACGCGCCCAAGTTCGCCAATGCCAAGGAAGCGCTGAAGTGGCTGGACGGCAAGCAGGTTGCGGTTCCGAAAGGCAGCTGCACCGACCGGTTTGCGCAGGCGACGTTCAAGAAGGAAGGCGTGCAGCCCAAAGACTACCTCAATCAGAACATTGAGGTTATCACCAGTAATTTCCGTGCGAGCAAGATCGACGCGGCGGTAATCTGGGAACCCACCGCTTCGCGTCTGGTACAGGAAGGACTGGCGCGTCGCATCGCATCCGGCGCCAGCGTCGATGAAGGCGACGGCGGCTTTCTTGCGATGCGCGCAGATTTGATCAAGCAACGGCCGGACGTGGTCAAGGCCTGGCTGAATGCCGAACTCGACGCGCAGTTATTCCTCGCCGACGAAAAGAATTCGACCGAGGTAATCAAGATGGCGAAGGAGCAGACCACCGGTTTCTCCGAACGCGCGCTGTGGTATTCACTCTATGGCACCTATAGCGCTGAAACCGGGGGCACCAAGACACGCATTAATCTGCACTACACGATTACGCCCCAGGCGCGTGATCTGATCGCGAAAGCCACCACTTTCCTGCACTCGATCAAAAGCATCAACGTTGCAAAGTTGCGCCCGGAGGCGGTGATGGCGGAGTTTACCGAACAAGTGCTGAAGGAACGTAACCTCAAGGCACCGATCGGCGATGTACTCGCATTGCCTGACGCACAGGCACCCAAGTAACGGCCCATAAGCCTGCCCGGATCCCGGGCGGGCTTATGCTGCCCGGGAAAATTAATGTGTAAAATTTTGGCGAAAAACGACCAACGATGATGGAAGCGGTACAGAACACCGGCGCGCCAACGGCGGTTACGCCGGACATATTCCGGCGGACAATGCCGTTCCAGGTCGTCTCGGACGACCTGTTGGGCAAAATCGCCCTGCTCGGCAAACGCGTCTCCTACGCGAAAGATGCGGTGATTTACAACGTAGGCGACGCCGCCGATGACATCTTCATCATCGTATCCGGACAGGTCGAGCACGCGCTCGAGCCGGGGGCGCAGGCGCGTCGCCCGGTCAAGATACTGGGTCCCGGCGACGTTTTCGGGTGGGCGGCACTGCTTGAGAGTTATCCGCACCGTCTGGCGAAGGCCGTGTGCCATGATCCCACTCAGATCATTCGCGTTAACGGGGACAAGCTGCTGCGTTTACTGGAATCCGACCCCGACGCCGGCGACGTGGTCATGAGCCGGTTCGCAACCATGATCACCCGCGATTACACGGTGCCCGACCTGATCGCCCAGTTGCGCCAGATTCACCATAATATTCATGCCGGTGATATACAGGGCATGAATCTCACACTGTTCCGGTTCCGCCAGTGGATCAAGAGTCCGCGACCCTACCTGATGGTGATCGGTTTCGCATTATTTCTGGGATTCTGGTATCTGTCGGTGGAGGTCTGGAAACTGCCGCGGTTCCGGGATATGCCCGGCATCACGGTGGTGGTCAAGGAGTGGCTTAACCCCGATCCGGCGTTTGGTTTGTCGATTTACACGGCGGAGTACTACACGCATATCTGGGTGAGCATCTGGCGCGTGACGCAGGCGTTTTTTCTGGCCACCGTGCTCGGCGTGTCGGTGGGCTTGCTGCTCGGCTGGTCGAAGCAATTCAAGGAATATGTGTTCCCGGTATTTGAAACGCTGCGCCCGATTCCGATTCTCGCGTGGGTGCCGCTGGCAATCGTGATGTTCGTTGCCACCGAATCAGCGGTGATTTACCTTACCTTTCTCGCCTCGTTTTTCGCGACCGCGCTGAATACCATGCTTGGAGTCGAGTCCATTGAGGAGTCCTATGTGCGTGCGGCGTACTGCTTGGGGGCCAAGCGTTCGCAGGTGTTTCGTCACGTTATTGTGCCCGGTGCGCTTCCATTCATATTTACCGGCCTGCAGATTTCGGTCGGAGTTTCATGGTTTTCGCTGGTCGCGGCGGAAATGGTGTCCGGCCAGTACGGCCTGGGTTACGTCATTAACACTTCCTATACGATGGTGCGCTACCCGACGATCGTTATAGGCATGATCACACTCGGTTTTGTCGGCTATGTTACAAGTGCCATGGTGCGCGTTCTGGGTGATCATCTAATGCAGTGGCGCACGCGCGAACTCGCGCTGGGTGGACAATGACGTCCGCGGTGCCGCAGCTGGCGCAAAGCGCGCGTGCGATCACGCGCGGGGCAATTAGCATAGAAGACGTGGTCAAGATTTACGATCCGGATGGTGCTGCGGTAATGGCGGTCGACCATTGCTCGCTCGACATCAGCGCCGGCGAAATCTGCATGATTGTCGGGCCGTCCGGTTGCGGCAAGACAACGTTGCTCAACGCAATCGCGGGTTTTCACGCGATCACGTCGGGCCGCATACTCCTGGATGGCGAAGTACTGTGCAGCGCGGAGAAGCCGAAGGCCGAACCGGGCTCGGATCGCATCGTCGTGTTTCAGAACGGCGCCTTGTTCCCGTGGAAAACCAACCTCGAAAACGTCGCATTCGGTCCGGTTATGCAGGGAACCATGAGCCGTGCCGAGGCGAACGAAAAGGCTCTGGGCATGATGGCCGACGCCGGTCTGGCGGGCGTCGAACACAATTTCCCCGGCGAGGTCTCGTCCGGCACCCGTCGACGCGTCGAGATCGTGCGCGCGTTGATGAATAATCCGAAGGTATTGTTGCTCGATGAGCCGTATCGCGCGCTCGATTCGCTGACCAAATCGGTAATGCACGAAGCGCTGCTCGAAATCTATTACAAGAACAAGGTCACGATTTTTTTCATCACCCACGATCTGGAAGAAGCAATTTTTCTCGGCCACAAGGTCGCGATCATGACGACGCGCCCGTGCAAGCCGAAAAAGATCCTTGACGTGGATATTCCGCACCCGCGTGACTATAGCGCGCTCACCTCGAAGCGATTTCGTGAATTGATGGAAGAAACCAACGAGGCGGTGCACGAAGAAGCACTCAAGGCGTTTGCCGCCGGCGAAAAGGAGGGTTAGACCGTGCCCGCGCGCAAGCCTGCTTTCATAAATTCGACGTACTGGCGCGGCGCCATCTCGATTCTCGTGTTTCTTGCGCTGTGGCAGATCGGCTCGTTGTCCAAGGTCTGGATCAAGTGGGAGGCCTTTGAATGGTTGCGCTACATGCTTACGGCGTCGGGGTTCAAGCCGGTGTATCTGCCGTGGATAGGCGCGGTGCCGGCACCGACCGAAGTGCTGCATGCCTGGCTCGGCGTTATCAATGATCCCGGTTATTGGCAAAGCTGGTATATGAGCTTCTTTCGCGTAATGTCTGGATTTATCGCGGCGATGCTGATCGGCATACCCTTCGGGCTGATGCTTGCGGTAAGCCGCACGGCATTCGGCATCGGATTTCCGGTATTCGAGGTGCTGCGTCCGATTCCTCCGCTGGCGTGGGTGCCGGCATCGATAATTTTCTGGCCGACCCAGGAGTTGTCGATTGCGTTCGTGACATTTCTGGGCGCGTTTTACACGATCGTCATTAACGTCGTGGGCGGTGCGCGCTCGATCGACCTGCGCTATTTCCATGCGGCGCGCTCGATGGGATCAAGTCAATGGGACATATTCTGGCGCATTACCCTGCCTGGCACGCTGCCGTCCATCATGATCGGGTCGGCGGTCGGCATGGGCATCACGTGGGAAGTCGTCGTGGCAGCCGAAATGATTTCGGGGGGAGGCAGCCAGATCGGCGGGACCAGTGGCGGCGGACTCGGTTTTTTCATCTGGAATTCGTATATCGGCGGCTCGTACGAGCAAATCGTGGTCGGCATGATAAGCATCGGCATTGCGGGATTCGTGTCCAGCGAACTGCTGCGCGCGCTCGGCAAGCGGGTAACACCGTGGCTGCAACTCAGATGATGCGCCGGCGGCGGATATGAGTGTAGCGGTGCGCAACGCGATGGAATCGGGCGAAATCGTGGCGAGCCACGTCAGCAAGAGCTATGGTGCCGCGCATTTCAGTAAAGACGTGGTCAAGGATTGTTCGTTCATCATCGAGCGCAGCAAGTTGACGGTGATGATCGGCCCTTCCGGCTGCGGCAAGAGCACTTTGATCAGGCTGCTCGCGGGATTCGAGATGCCGACCAGCGGTAATCTCACGCTTAACGGCGAGCCGATTACGGCACCGGGGCGTGACCGGCTGGTGCTGTTCCAGGAAACCGCGCTGTTTCCGTGGATGACGACTTACGACAACATACTCTACGGTCCGCGCGCGCGCGGCGAGGTTACCCCGGAGACGCTGGAGCTTGCCGAATTCCTGCTCAATAAAGTGGGGTTGCAGGAGTTCCGGAAAAAATACCCGACCCAGCTGTCGGGCGGCATGCAGCGCCGCGCCGAACTCGCACGCGCGATGATCAATAATCCAGCGGTGATGATACTCGACGAGCCGTTTCGCGGACTCGATGCGATGACCAAGGAGCTGATGTGGGAGTATTACTCGGCGCTTTATGAAGAAAACCGCAGCACCAATTTCTTTGTGACCACGGACATTGACGAGGCGATATTCCTGGCGGACCGGTTACTGATCATGTCCAATATCCCGACTCAGGTGCGCGCGGTGCTCGAAGTCGATGTCCCGCGCCCGCGTAAGCTGGCCGACCTGATCGAGAACGACCGTTCGAACGAGATCAAGATGGAGGCATTGTCGATCCTGCATGACGAGGCAATGAAATCATTTTCCCGCGGCAGTAAAGCGGCCGCCGATTTCGTTGACGCCTACTCGAAACGCGTCACAAAAACCTAGGGCGGATGACGGCATGGACTGGATATTGACAAAGGAAACCGTGGTCGGACTGGCTGTTTTGGGAGCACTGCCGTCCATTGCAGCCAGCGTGTTGCAGGTCCGCGGCAGCATCAGTGCGCCGCGTGCGAGGCAGCTGAACATTCTAGGCTACGGTTTGATGGGGCTGAGCATGGTGTTATTCATCGTGGTCGGCTTGCGGCTGCGCTAGATTTCGAGCCGAAGCGAAAGCGCCAGTGTCCGCAAAGGTCATCGACGGCAACGCAGTTGCGCGCCACGTCAGAAGCGTGTGGAAGACGCGTGTGGATGTGCTCAAGGCGCGAGGCGTCACGCCGGGGCTTGCCGTCATCATTGTTGGCGACAGTCCGGCATCCCGCATCTATGTGCGCAACAAGGTCAAGGCATGCGGGGAGGTCGGGCTGCATTCGGAAACTCATGAGTTTCCCGCCAATGCGGCGGAACCGATGATCATCACCCGTATCGAGGAACTCAACCGGAACCCGAAGATTCACGGCATTCTGGTACAACTGCCGCTGCCGCCACAGCTTGAGACGCGGCGTCTGCTCGGCGCGATTTCGATTGAAAAAGATGTCGATGGTTTCCACCTATACAACGTCGGCGGCCTGGTGGTAGGGGAGAACAACATCTTTCCGCCGTGCACGCCGTATGGAGTGCAATGCCTGCTCGAGTACGAGAAGATTCCGATCGAGGGGCAGAACGTCGTCGTGGTCGGCGCCAGCAACATCGTCGGCAAGCCGATGGCGCTGATGCTGATGGCCAAGGATGCAACCGTGAGCATCTGCCATATCAAGACGCGTGATCTCGCGCAGTACACGATACTGGCCGATATCCTGATCGTAGCGGCCGGCTGTCCCGGCCTTATCACGGCGCCGATGGTCAAGCGCGGCGCGGTAGTCATCGATGTCGGCATCAACCGGCTGCCCAATGGCACGCTCGCTGGAGACGTTGATTTCGCCGGCGTGAAGGACAAGGCGTCTTACATCACGCCGGTGCCGGGCGGTGTCGGGCCAATGACAGTCACCATGCTCATATGCAATACTGTCGCCGCCGCCGAACGAGCCGTCGGCCGGAATGCTGAAAAAACTCCCGCATCCGCCTGATTCCAGTCATTGAATATGGCCGCGACCCTGCTTGACGGAGCGGCCATAGCCCGGCAGGTTTACTCGGGGCTCAGGCAACGCATCGGATCGCTACGCGCCGGTGGTGTCCGGCCCGGACTGGCTGCACTGCTGATCGGAGACAATCCGGCGTCACGGATATACGTCAGGAACAAAGTTCACGCTTGCAGCGAGGTTGGCGTCTACTCGGAAGTGCACCCACTCGCGGCAGATTGCACGGAGGAAGAGGTGCTTGCCACCGTGCGGCGCCTGAATGCAGATTCCGCAATTCACGGCATACTCGTACAGCTCCCGCTGCCCGCGCAGTTGCGCCCGGAGCGTGTACTGCAAGCCATTGCGCCCGCCAAGGATGTCGATGGCTTCAACTGGCTGAACCTTGGCGCGATGATTGCCGGGCATCCCCTGCTTGCGCCGTGCACGCCGCTGGGCGTGATGGCCATGCTCGATCACGCCGGTGTTGCGATCGAAGGCCGCAGCGCAGTCGTAGTCGGGCGCAGCGCCATCGTCGGCAAGCCGCTTGCAATGATGCTGATCGCGCGTGGCGCAACCGTAAGCGTGTGCCATTCGAAAACGGTCGACCTGCGGCAGTACACCCTGATGGCGGATATTCTGGTTATCGCGGTCGGCAGGCCCGGTCTGGTCGACGGCAGTATGATCAAACCGGGCGCAGTGGTAATCGATGTAGGTATCAACCGCATGTCCAGCGGCAAGCTGGCGGGTGATGTCGATTTTGCGTCCGGCAGCCTGATTGCATCGAAAATTACGCCGGTGCCCGGCGGCGTTGGACCAATGACGGTTGCGATGCTGATTGCAAACACCGTGACCGCCGCCGAGCGCAGCGTCGGCGGCGGCTGAAATAATCAGCGCGCGTGGCGCGGCAGAAACCTGCCCGGGTCGTAAAATGGCAGCCGCGCGACATGCGCGCGCGTGCGGTCTGCAAGCATGACCGCGGATCCGGGGTATGCGTCGTCGGCATTGACGAAACCGATGCCAAGCTTGCGCCCGAACACGGGCGACCAGCAAACGCTGGTCAGCATTGCGTTGCCGGGCGCCAGGTGTTCCGGCAAGCGTGTTGCCAGGACGGAATGATTCTGCGGCAGCAATCCTGTCAAACGGCGCTGCAGCGGCCGCCAGCGGAGACTACGCAACGCCCGTGCGCCGCGAAAATCATGGCCATGAAAATCGACCATCCGCGCCAGACCCAGCTCCAGCGGCGTTACCGGCGCGGCGAGTTCACGCATGAATAGCCAGTGGCCAGCCTCTATGCGCAGTGAATCGACCGCGTCAAAACCGCATTCCAGCAATCCGCTCTCTGCGCCGGCGTCGCACAGTGCCTGCCACAGTGCTTCGGCCGCGGCATCCGCAAGCACGAATTCATAACCCATTTCGCCGCTATAGCCGATGCGCGCAAGCCAGCAGTCGCGGTCCGCGAATTTAAGCCGCTCGAAGCCGTAGTAGGGCAGCGCGACCTGCTGCGGTGCAAAGCAGCGCTCGATAATGCGCCGGCTCGCCGGGCCTTGCAGCGCAATGACTGCATGCTGCCGCGAGATGTCGGTCACGGTCACATTAAACTCGCGGGCGCTTTGCGCAACAGGCTCGAAATCGGCGCGCCTGCCGACGAACAGCCAGTAGTGCTCGCTGTTCAGACGCCACACTGTCGCGTCATTCAGCACCGTGCCGTCGTCGCGCAGCAGCAACGTATAGGCGATACGCCCGGCCGGCAAGCCGTCGAGCGCGCGCGTTTGCAGTGCCTGCAGGAAAGCAGCACTCGCGGGCCCCGTAATTTCGGCGCAGCACATGAATGAAAAATCGAACAGGCCGGCCGACCGGCGCGTGGCCAGATGTTCGTGCTGCGGGTCGCTGAAGTAACGCGGCGTCGGGATGCCCGGCGCTACCGTCAGGGTTGCGGGGCAGCGCATGCTTAGAAACCTGGCCAGCGCCGTTGTCACTTGAACCATCCGAGTTCGTGCCCTATCAGCGCGAATCCAACCGCAATGCATAGCACGGCGACGAATTTGCGCAACAGATCGGCGTTCACCGCATGCACGATGCGCGCGCCAAGCACGACGCCCAGAATTTCAAGCAGGGTGACCGTGGCGGCAACGCTGAAATCGATCGTGCCATACTTGAGGTTGCCGAACGTGCCGGATACCGCAGCGACGATCTGGATGACCTGGCTCGTACCGATCGAGGTCAGAGCCGGAAATCCGCACAGCACCATCAGCGGTACGGACAGCGCAGGGCCGCCGACACCCGTCAGTCCGGACCCGAACCCGGCAATTGCGCCCAGGGCGAGTAACAGCATGCTTTGCGCGTGCCTGCGCCCGGCAAACGCGGGTTGTGGTATGCCGTGCCACTTTGCCATGGTATAGACGCCGGCGAAAATAATGACGGCTGCGAGCAGGATTGCAAGGGCGCCGGGCCCAGTCAGCGAATTGACCCACGCGCCGATAAACGCAAAAAAAACGGCGCCCAGCAAAACCGGCTGCGTAACGGACCAGTCGATGCTGCCGCGCCGCTGGAACATGAGGGTGCCGGTGACACCGGTAAATGCGAATGTAAAAAGCGCGGTCGCCATCGCGACGTGGATTGACAGGCCGGCAAATGCGGTTAATGCCGGAATCAGCAGGATGCCACCAATGCCGACCGCGCCAATCAGCGTGCCGACGCCAAAGGCGCTCACCAGCAGCCATGCGAGATCAGTCAGGCCGGTCTCCGGAAATAATCAGGGGCATGCTGGCATGCCCCGGTGTCGGTTTGCGCATGATCCCGCCGGCGGTCAGCCCGACGCAAACGCGGTCAGGTTGCCGGTGATCAGAATATTGAGCTGTTTCATCAAGCGAAAGCCGAGACTGTGATCGGCTTCCATCAACAGCAACAGCTGATCACCGTTGATGGCGAATACCGAACAAGGCGTAAGGCAGACCGCGGACGCAATGCGCGTGGGCGCCTGCTCGACGAGCGCGGCCCAGCCGAAAACCTCGCCGCATTGCAGTATCTGGCCGGCCGCGGTGCGTCGGCTGCCGAGCCCGATGCTGAACCGCACCATGCCGTCGACCAGAACGTAGCAGTCGACCGCCACATCGCCGATATTGTAAATCTGGCTGTCCTGGCGATAACTGTCGATGCGACCCAGCGCCGCGATGCGTTCATGCTGCGCCGGCGCAAGCCCGGCGAAAAAACCGGCGCCGCCCACAATGTCGGCGTGTGTCGGGACGATGCCCGCGGCGGCCGGTTGCGTCACTTCTTCCAGCCCACCTTGTCCTTGAATTTCTTGAGTTCGTCTTCTTTCATGTACACCGTGTGTTCCTTGCCTGGATAGATGCGCTTCCTGACTTCATCGCGATAGTCGGTGAGACCTTTCTCGATGATAGGCACGAGGTCGCAATAGATCTTGGAATGGCGCGGTGTGTGTTTCTCGTAGAGATGGAAGAGATCGGAGCCGATGATATGCACACCGTCCGAGGTATTGCCCGAGCCCAGGCTTACCACCGGTACCGGCAGAGTCTCAGCAAGAAACTGCGACACTTCGGAGGTCACCACCTCGGTCATGATGGAGAAACATCCGGCATCGACAAACGCCCATGCGTCATCCACCAGTTCTTTGGCGCGGTCGGCGGTCTTGCCCTGCGCTGCGAAGCCGCCGAGTTGCGGAATGCGCATCGGGCAGATGCCGATGTGCCCCTGCACGGGAATACCTGCCTTGACGATGGCTTCGATGTATTTCGCGTGATGTTGGTTGCCCTCGCACTTCATGACTTCGGCGCCGGCCTGCGACACGTACTTGGCCGCATTGTCGACGGATTGCTGCGCTGAGAGGTGAAAGCTCATGTAGGGCATATCAACCATGCGCAGTCCGTACTGCGACCCGCGCTTGACCGCCTGCGCCATGAACAGCACCTCTTCAAACGAGACGGAAGTGGTCGATTCGTGACCGAACAACACCATACCGCCGGTGTCGGACACGCACAGGATATCGATGCCCACGCGGTCGGCGACAATCGCGGTTTCGTAGTCATAGACGGCGAGTTGCACGATGGGTTCGCCTTTTTTCTTCTTTTCCATCAGCATCGGGATAGTTACCTTTTTACGCGCTGCTTGTTCGGCCATGGCCGCCTCCTTGGTGGTTAACTCTTGAGATCGCAAAGTTTAAAAAACGTAAGCAAGCCTTATGCCAATGGTTTGCAAGGAAAAAACGTCCCGATTACGTGGTTTGTCGCCGACAGTTCTGCGGTCGCAGTTCACTGGTTTCCAAATGAAACGATTGCTGTTTCCAAAGGACCGGCGATTATGTGCGAACCGGCCGCGCCATCACGCGCGCGCCCCCGACCCGCCCGCGCGGCCCGACCGTCCGCCAGACCGAAAGAGCCCCCAGCGATTGCGCCTTACCCATAGCGCCTTGCGGCCGATGCCGAGCATCGTCGCCAGTTCCTGTTCGCTGTAGCGATCCTGATAGCGTTTGACGAATTCGGCGATGTAGTCCTCGATAGACAGCGCGGTGGCGAACGTGCCGTCCGTGCCGGCGGGTTGCAGATCAGACGTAGGTTCGTGCGTCGAAAGGTCTGAAAAATCGCGCGCCGACAGCGTCGCCCCGTCGGCCAGTATGACGGCGCGCTCGATCACGTTTTCGAGTTCGCGCACGTTGCCCGGCCAGCGGTATCGAACGAGAATATTTTTCAGATCATCGCTGATGCCGGCAATGCGTTTGCCGAGGCGGCGGCTATGTTCCGCGATGAAATGATCGGTCAGTATTTCGATATCCTTGCCGCGTTCGCGCAGAGGCGGCACGTGTATATTGATGACATTAAGCCGATAAAAAAGGTCGGCGCGGAATGCGCCTTGCTCGGTGGCGCTTTTCAGATCGCGGTTGCTGGCGGCAAGAATCCGCACATCGGTGTGAAAAATGCGGGTAGAACCCAGCGGCCGCACCTGTTTTTCCTGGATCACGCGCAGCAGTTTCACCTGTAACTGCGGTGCCAGTTCGGATATTTCGTCCAGAAACAGCGTGCCGCCGTGCGCTTCACGAATTAGTCCTTCCGTGGCGGCAACCGCGCCGGTATACGCGCCCCTGGTGTGGCCGAACAATTCCGACTCGAGCAGTTCGGCAGGAATGGCGCCGCAGTTGATCGGCACGAACGAGCGCTCGGCGCGCGGACTCGCGTTATGTATGGCCTGCGCGACGAGCTCCTTGCCGGTCCCGCTTTCGCCCTGGATCAGCACGTTGGCATCGGTAACGGCCACCTTGTCGATCAACTCGAATACGCGCTTGATGCCCGCGCTGTGGCCGATAATGCGCATGCTGGCGTGGGCGTTTTTCAGGTTGCGCTTGAGCAGTGCGTTCTCGCGCTGCATCCGGCGCACGCTGAGCGCGCGCTCGATCGCGAACAGCAGCGCGTCGTTGTGAAAAGGCTTGATGACATAGTCGACAGCGCCGTTTTTGAGTGCTTCGATCGCGGTATCGAGCGACGAATAACTCGTCATCAGGATGATCGGCAGGGCGGGCTGCGCCTTATGCAATGTCCGGATTACCGACATGCCGTCGCCAGCGGGCAGACGCAGGTCGGTGATGACGAGGTCGTACTCGCTGGCGGCCACTTTGTCCAGGCCCTCCTCGGCGCGCGTCGCAAACTCGACTCCGTAGCCTCGCGCCGGCAACAGCATCTCGATACTCGTGCTGACGCCGGGATCGTCCTCGATAATCAGTATGCGTTCGTTACGCGCGAATTGTGCGACGCTCGCGGTCATCGGGATACCGCCGGCAGCCGGATGTAGAAGCATGCGCCGCCCTGCGCATCGTTGGCCGCGCGCATGCTGCCGCCGTGCGAGAGCACGATTTCGCTGCTGATCGCGAGGCCGAGCCCGGTGCCGTACCCGGCGGGCTTGGTCGTAAAAAACGGCTCGAACAAGCGCGGCAGATCGCGCTCGGCAATGCCGGGTCCGGTATCACGAATCGCAATTTCCACGCTGTTCGCATCGGGTCGGGTATCGCGGATAAAGAGGCGCCCGCGGCCGCGCATGGCCTGCGCGGCGTTCGTGAATACGTTGCAGAAAACCTGCTGGAGCTGGCTGGGATCGCCGTGGATGACGATCGCATGGTCGAGCGTGCATGCGACGCTGACCTCGTGCATGAGGCTATCCTGGTGCAATAGCGACAAGGCATCGTTCACCGTGGCGAACAAATTGAGCGACGCGCGGGCATCGTTGCTCGCGCGCGAGAAGTCGTTGAGCTTGCGCGAAATATTCAGTACGCGCTGCACGTTGGCCGCGATGTTGGCGAGACCTTTGTCCAGCAGCGCGGGCGGGCACTCGGGGGTGGCGCGCAGCAATTGAACGGTCGAACTGATCGCCGTCAGCGGATTCGCCACTTCATGGCACACACCCGCGACCATGAAGCCGAGGGATGCGAGGCGCGCGACCTGGGTATTGCCGAGACCGCCGGTGGTTTCCGGCTGCCGGATAACGAACAGGCAGGCGCCCAGCGGCAGGCGATGCAGGGTGATGTGCTCAGTTACGGCGGTACCGTGCTCGTCGCGAGTGACGACCGCCGCCTGGGGCGTCAGCCAGGGTACTTCTCCGTGCAGCGCCGCGTAATAGTACGGAAACATGCGGGCGAGCGGGACGCTGGCGGGAGCGTTCGCCGTCACGCCCGCGCGGCGCATCTCCTGATTGATAAACGTCACTGAGCCCTGCTCGTCCACCATCATTACCGGCCACGGCAGCGCGTCGAAAAACGCGGTCAGAATTTCATGTATATCGGAGAACGCATTCATGACGGCAATGAGGCGGCTTTTAGCACGCGAACATCTAGCACGAGAACATATTGGCATACCCGATCAGGAAGTCGGGATTCAGGTAGGCCTTGAAACTCAGATAGCTCACGTAGGCGAGCAGCGTCGCCAATATCAGCCACACGAGCGGGCGGTGGGTTTGCCTGATCATGGCTTGCTCTCGGCCGCACGCAGGAGCGTAACGTCACGCTCGTCGACAGGCACGCACAGCGCGGCGGCCAATACGCTTAAGACTATACAGAATATCCATACCGTGGTGTAAGAACCAGTTAAATCAAACATCAAACCGCCGTACCATGCGCCGAGAAAGCTGCCGATCTGATGGCCGAGGAACACGATGCTGAACAGTGTGGAAAGGTATTTTACGCCGAAAATTTGCGCGACCAGACCGTTGGTCAAAGGAACGGTGCCCAGCCACGTGATGCCCATCGTGATGCCGAATCCCCAGATCGTGAAGGTCGACAGCGGCAGAGCGATGAACAGCGAAATCGCCACCGCGCGTATGCTGTACAGCCACACCAGAAGATACTTTTTGCTGTAATGCCCGCCGAGCAGGCCGCAGCCATACGAACCGACGATGTTGAAAAAACCAATCAGCGCGAGCGCCGTCATGCCCTGGGTCGGCGACATCCCCTGATCGACCAGATAGGCCGGCAGGTGGATCATGATGAATAGGGTCTGAAATCCGCAAACCAGAAAACTGACTGTCAGCAACCAGAAGCCCTTGTGCGCCGCCGCTTCGCGGATCGCGGCGGACAGGCTCTGGCTGCCGGCATGCGCGGCGGTGTTCCTGCCGGCGAGTGCTGCTGCGAGCGGGATGATTACGAGCGACGTTGCGGCAAGCACCAGGAGCGCGCTCAACCACCCGAAATTCGAGATCAATGACTGTCCGAACGGCAGCATGGCGAACTGACCGAACGAGCCACCGGCGCCGACCAGGCCGAGCGCCGCACTGCGTTTCGCCGGGGGTGCTGCGCGTCCGACGACGCCCATTACGACACCGAAACCGCAGCCGCTGAGTCCCAGACCGACCAAAATGCCGGCGCTTAAATCGAACGCAAGACCGGTGGTCGAGTGCGCCATCATCAGCAGTCCCAGGGCGTAGAAAATTCCGCCGGCAACGATAACCCGCGCCGCGCCGAACTTGTCGGCAATCGCGCCGGCGAAAGGCTGGCCGAGGCCCCACACGATGTTCTGCAACGCGATCGCGAAGCCGAACGTTTCGCGCGTCCAGCCCAGCTCCAGAGTCATCGGTTGCAGGAACAAGCCGAAACTCTGGCGCGTGCCGACAGAAAGCATGAGCACCATGCTGCCGCAGGCAAGCACTACGGCCGGCGTGCGCCAGCCCGCGACTTGCGTTTTTGCCGGGTGGATGATGGTGTATCCTCCGCTGTTGGCCAGCAGACACTGCTGGATGGGATAAAATTATTATCGCACAAAGGACTAGGCGCAGAATTGTCCCGGGCTCTTAACCGGACAGCGGCAATATTTTGTGCTAAGTTCACGCGCTTTGCGCGGCGCACCATTAGCAGTCGTTCTCCATGCTGAATTTGCCATACGGGTTGTCGTTTCCCGACCTTTACCATCGCGAAGGCCTCATGCGCCTCGATGCGGCATTCGTGCGCTCGCTCGCCGCGGTCGACGGTGCGTTATGCCAGAGGCTGCGCGATGCGCGCGAGCACTGCGCAGCGCTCGCAGCGAAGCAGGAATCAGAACTGCTGATTGCGCTCGCTCCTCATCTCGACGACTTCATTGCGCAATTGTTCGGCATCCAGTCCGAGGTCGGCGCTTTGTCTGCGCGGCACAACGAGCTCGCGCCGCTCTACAGTTGCAAGCGCCTATTCGTGCAGCGCAAAGCACTCCACAAATTCAAGCCGGACGACGCTGCCGCCATCGAGGGCACGTCGCTACGCGCGCAGTTGACCGCGTTGTTCGGCGGCGAGTTCACTGAACTCACGTTCGCGCAACACGTGGCGCGCTGGCAGGCGGACGAGACAGCGCACGCCGCCGAACTCAATCTGGCCTTGCGGTATGCCGCATGGGCAGCACTTACGCCCGCGGGCAAATCACTGCATCGGGCAGGCGTGCTGTTCAAGGTTCCGCACAAGCTTGATTACCAGCACCTCGTGCCGCTCGTCGCGGACAGCGCCGCCGGCTATACCGCATACACTGCCGCTGCCGCGCAGTTGCGCCGTCGAGCGGGATTCAAGCTGACGGATCCGGGCACCGATCTCGTCGGCGCGCTTGACCAGGCGCATTACTGCATCTGGTGCCACGAGCAGGGCAAGGATTCTTGCTCGAAGGGACTTAAGGAGAAAGGCGCGAGCGGCCACGGCACGGCTTCGTTCAAGAGAAGCCCGTTCGGCGTCACGCTGGCGGGCTGCCCACTGGAGCAAAAAATTTCCGAATTCCACAAGGTGAAGACCGAAGGACTCGCGCTCGGCGCGCTGGCGATGATCGTGGTCGACAATCCGATGGTGGCGGCGACCGGGCATCGCATCTGCAACGATTGCATGAAAGCGTGCATTTATCAGAAGCAGGAGCCGGTCGATATTCCGCAGGCGGAAACCCGTACGTTGAAAGATGTGCTCGAACTGCCGTGGGGATTCGAGATCTACAGTCTCTTTACGCGCTGGAATCCGCTCAATCTGTGCACGCCATATCCCAAGGCGGCGTCCGCCAAGCGCGTACTGGTCGCTGGCATGGGACCCGCGGGTTTTTCGCTCGCGCACTTCCTGATGAACGACGGCCATGCAGTGGTCGGCATCGATGGCTTGAAGATCGAGCCGCTGCCCGCGCATATCTCGGGCGTCGATAATCGCGGGCGGCGCGTGGCATTTAAACCGGTGCGCGACGTGCGCGAGCTTTACGAAGCGCTCGACGATCGCGTGATGGCCGGCTTTGGCGGTGTCGCCGAGTACGGCATCACCGTGAGATGGGACAAGAACTTTCTTAAAGTAGTGCGGCTCCTGGTCGAGCGGCGCAGCGAGTTCGCTTTGTTCGGCGGTGTGCGCTTCGGCGGCACGCTGACGGCGGATGAGGCATTTCAACTGGGCTTCGACCATGTCGCGCTGGCGCTGGGCGCCGGCCGTCCCACCGTGCTCGACATGCCCAACGGACTCGCGCGGGGTGTGCGCACGGCGTCGGATTTCCTGATGGCGCTGCAATTGACCGGTGCGGCCAAAAAGGATTCGATCGCCAACATGCAGGTCCGATTGCCGGTGGTGGTCATCGGCGGCGGCCTGACCGCGATCGATACGGCGACCGAATCGCTGGCCTACTATCCGCTGCAGGTGGAAAAGTTTCTGCTGCGTTACGAGGCACTTGCGCGCGAGCACGGTGAAACCGCCGCGCGTATTGCGTGGAATGAAGAAGAGCGCACGGTGGCTGACGAATTTCTGGCTCACGCGCGCGCCATCCGCGCCGAGCGCGACGCCGCCCAACGCGACGGCCGTGAGCCGCGAATTCTCGAGCTGTTGCAGAAATGGGGCGGCGTCACTATTGCCTATCGCCGCCGCCTGATCGACAGCCCGTCCTATACGCTGAATCACGAGGAAGTGCAGAAGGCGCTCGAAGAGGGCATACGTTTTGCCGAGGGACTCACGCCACTCGGCGTTGAAATCGACATGCACGGGCATGCGCGTGCGCTGCGCGTAACGGCGCAGTCGCGCAATGAAGACGGCACGTGGACCGAGCACGCGCAAATCGAGTTGCCGGCGAAAACGGTCTTGATCGCGGCCGGAACGCAGCCGAATACGGTGCTTGCTCGCGAGGAGGCGCCAAATTTCCCGCTCGACGGCAAGTACTTCCGCGCGTGTGACGAGGATGGCAAGCCGCTGGCCGTCGAGAAAGCGATCTCGAAGCCCGAGCAAATCAGGGTTTTGTTGTCGCGGCGCGACGACGGCCGCTTCGTCAGTTACTTCGGCGACGTGCACCCGTCGTTCTTCGGCAACGTGGTGAAGGCCATCGGCAGCGCAAAGCAGGGTTATCCGGTCGTCAGTCGCGTGCTCGCCAAAGTCGGCGCCGCGTCCAACCTTGACGACGCAGACTTTTTCGCGCGGCTCAATGACAACCTGCGCGCCACCGTGCATCAAGTGATCCGCCTGACGCCGACGATCGTTGAAGTCGTCGTGCGCGCGCCGCTCGCCGCGCGGCGCTTCCGGCCAGGGCAGTTTTACCGGCTGCAGAACTATGAAAGCAGCGCGCTCACTGCGGAACACTCACGACTGGCGATGGAAGGGCTGGCGCTGACCGGCGCGTGGGTTGACGCGGATAAAGGGTTGATCTCGACCATCGTGCTCGAGATGGGCGGATCAAGCGACATGTGCGTGCTGCTCAAACCCGGGGAGCCCGTCGTGCTCATGGGGCCGACCGGCATGCCGACGGAAATCCCGTCGCATGAGACGGTGGTGCTGGTAGGCGGCGGCTTGGGCAACGCGGTGCTGTTTTCGATCGGCCAGGCGATGCGCCGGGCGGGCAATCGTGTGCTCTATTTTGCCGGCTACAAGCACATGATCGACCGCTACAAGGTTGCCGATATCGAAGCCGCGGCGGAGGTGGTCGTCTGGTGCTGCGACGAAGAACCCGGTTTTACGCCAAGCCGTCCGCTCGACCGCACTTTCGTCGGCAATATCGTGCAGGCGATGCATTCCTACGCCGTGGGCAATCTGGGCGTGCAGGAAATCCCGCTCAAGTCCGCCGACCGGCTGATGGCGATTGGCTCGGACCGCATGATGGCGGCGGTCGCGGCTGCGCGGCACGCAGCATTGAAGCCTTTTCTGAAGCCGCACCATTTTGCGATCGGCTCGATCAACTCGCCGATGCAATGCATGATGAAGGAAATCTGCGCGCAATGTTTGCAGCCGCACATCGATCCAGAGACCGGCAAGACGAGCTATGTGTTCTCGTGTTTCAATCAGGACCAGCCGCTCGATAACGTCGACTGGCAGGCGCTTAACCAGCGCCTGCGGCAGAATTCAGTGCAGGAAAAGCTCACCGCCGAGTGGATCGACCATTGCCTGGTCAAGCTCGACAGGCGCACGATGCAGCGGGTGTGACCTGCAAGTCTAGGTTGTTCGTCCCATTTCGCGCAGCACGCCGCCCAACGTACCCACGAGTTCGTCGATCTGCGGTTTGCTGATGACCAGCGGCGGCGACAACGCAATGATGTCGCCGGTGGTGCGTATCAGCACGCCTTTCTCATAGCAGCGCTGAAACGCCTCGAACGCACGCGCGGTGGGTCTGCCCGTGATCGGCGCGAGCTCTATGCCCGCAACCATGCCGAGATTGCGCACGTCGATCACGTGCGGCAACTCGCGCAGGCTGTGCACCGCATCTTCAAAGTAAGGCGAGAGGTCAGCTGCGCGCTCGAACAACGCTTCCTCCTCGAATACGTCCAGGCTGGCAAGTGCTGCCGCCGATGCGAGCGGGTGGCCGGAGTAAGTGTAACCGTGGAATAGCTCGATGGTGTTCTCGGGAGCGGCCGCCATCATGTTTTCGTAGATCGCTTTGCGCACAACCACCGCACCCATCGGCACGCTGCCGTTGGTCAATCCCTTGGCGAGGCAGATGATGTCGGGAATCACGCCCAACTTCTCGCAAGCGAACGAAGCGCCCAGACGGCCGAAGCCGGTGATGACCTCGTCGAATATGAGCAGAATGCCGTGCTTGTCGCAAATCTGGCGCAGCGTTTCGAGATATCCCTTCGGCGGCACCAGCACGCCGGCCGAGCCCGCCAGCGGTTCGACGATCACCGCCGCGATGTTCGACGCATCGTGCAGCATGATGATGCGGTTTTCGAGCTCGTCGGCGAGGTGAGCGCCCCACGCCGGCTGGCCGCGGCTGAACGAGTTATGTTCGAGATCGTGGGTATGCTGCAAATGGTCAACCGTCGGCAACAGGCTGCCGAATGCTTTGCGGTTGGCCGGCATGCCGCCGACGGAGACGCCGCCGAAATTGCCGCCGTGATAACCGCGTTCGCGTCCGATCAGCCAGCGACGCTGGCCTTCGCCCCGCGCGCGATGATAGGCCAGCGCGATTTTGAGCGCAGTGTCGACCGCTTCAGAACCCGAGTTGGTGAAAAACGTGTAATCGAGGTCGCCCGGCAGCAGTTTTTTCAGGCGCGCCGCCACCTTGAAGGGCAGCGGATGCCCCATCTGGAACGGCGGCGCGAAATCGAGCACGCCGGCCTGCTTCTGAATCGCCTCGACGATCTTTTTGCGGCCGTGGCCGGCGTTGACGCACCACAGCCCGGCGATGCCATCGAGCACCTCGCGTCCGTCATCGGTGGTGAAATGCATATCCTTCGCGGAAACGAACATGCGCGGCGCCGCTTTGAACTGGCGATTCGCGGTGAACGGCATCCAGAACGCGTCGAGGTCGAAATCGTGAGGTTGCATGAGGGTCTTTGCCTGAATGAGCCGGATGGAGAAGGTGCAGTTAATCCGCGCGTATGCCGGCCGTCTTTACAACGCGCGACCACTTGGCGACTTCCGCGATTATAAACTTTCCGAACTCGCCGGGGTTGCTCGCGACTATATCGACACCCTGGTTCGTAATGCGCGACTTCAAGGCGGGAGCCTGCAATATGCGCGCGATCGACTGTTGCACGTGCGCCACTATTGCAGGCGGCGTGCGCGCCGGGGCAAGCACGCCGTACCACGTGCCCGTTTCAACGCCGGCAAAGCCCGCTTCGGTCATCGTCGGCACTTCCGGCAACACAGAAGATCGCCGCTGGTCGGCGATCGCCAGCGCGCGCAGCCGGCCGCTCTTGATATGCTGTTCGAGCGCCAGCGGGCCCGCGAACATCATCTGCACGTGTCCGCCAAGAAGATCGGTGACACCCGGTCCGGAGCCCTTATACGGAATGTGCGTGATCTGGATGCCGGCGACGAGTTTAAAGAGTTCGCCCGACAAGTGCGGCGAGCTGCCGTTGCCACCCGACGCAAAATTGAGCGTATTGGGTTTCGCTTTCGCGAGCGCGACCAGTTCCGCGACCGATCTTGCGGCGACCGACGGATGCACCACCAGGATGTTGGGTTGCGACACCACGAGTGAAACTGCCGCAAAGTCCTTGATGGTGTCGAACGGCAATTTCGCGATCAGGCTGGGATTGACCGCGTGCGTTGTCGTCACTAGCACCAGCGTGTAGCCGTCGGGCGCCGCCTTCGCCGCCAACTCGGTGCCTATCGTGCTGCTCGCGCCGGGGCGGTTATCGATCACCAGCGACTGGCCGAGCGCGTCGCTCAACGCCGGTTGCAGGGTGCGTGCGAGCGCATCGGCGCTGCCGGCGGGAGCGAACGGGACGATCAGGCGTATCGGCTTGGCGGGATAGGCGGCCTGTTCGGCGGCAGTCGCCGGCCATGCGACGACAGAACAAGCGACGAACAGTGCGGCAGCGTATCGCGCGGAAGGCCGGTTGATTTCTTCACGCATGGGACGCATCGTAGCAAAACCCCGCCAATAGACAAAACGGCGCGCCACCCGCGGGATTGGTTCATCTATAATCCAGACGGAAAACAGGCAACCACTCGCGCCTGCACCTTATCACACCGGGCGTCACTGACAGGCTCC
>JANNPG010000159.1:0-3304 GCA_031399805.1 Betaproteobacteria bacterium
CAACGGCGGCACCAGGAATTCGCCGAACGGCACCGCGAACAGCAGGAAAAAAAGCGGAAAAGCGATTGCCCTGACGACCTGATTGCCCAGAATGCTCCAGACCAGCAGCGGGATCATGAGGACCAGACTGTATTGCTGCACGACTCCGGCCTCCGCGAGATACCCCAGCAACCAGCCAAACCCCACCAGCGCCAACGCCGGCAGTGCGAGAAAATTGGCCCGGGGATCGAGCACCGCAAGAACGCGGCGCTGACGCCAGATCAGCCACGCGCTGATCGGCACGATAAGGTAACCGTGCGCGAAAGTATCGGAACGCTGCCAGATCGCGACGATGGACTGCGCTGTATCGACGTACCAGGCAAGCAGCCAGAAGATCGCGCCCAGGGCGAGAGCCGCCGCGAACGGCCAGCTTTTGAACGACCCGGGAGCGTGCTCGCGCATCGCTATCCCGGACGCCCACAGCGGGTCCGGCGTCATGACAAAACCAGACTCAAGCGGGCGTCCCCGGCAGGGGGATCAGGGATGCGGTGAGCGCGAAAGCGCAGGTGCTGCACGGGGCCCACTCTTAACCCAGGCTCTTTACAATATGCGGGCCGATCAGGTTGGCGAGCGGCAGCGGCAGCCGTTGCCACAACTTGATAAACAGGCGGTATTTCGGGTTGAGCGGATTGTGCTCGGACACGTGCTTGCCTTTGATCAGCAGATACTCATAGTGCAGCGGCTGCGGCTCGAAGCCCCAATTCTTTTTGAAGTCGAAGGAGCCGGTCCCGCGTTTACTGCGGCCGAAATCGAACACCCGAATTCCCCGCTCGCACGCACGCCGCATAAGGTCCCAGTACATGAAATCATTGCCTGCCACGTCGCGTGCTGACGCGGTCCCGCCGCCGTAATAAGGGAGCACCTCGTCGCGGAAGTAAAAGGAGAGCACGCTCGCGACGAGCCGCCCGTCGTGGGTTACCGTCATCACCTCGCAGTCGGCGCCGAAAACTTCCTTGAGTATCCCGAAATAGCGTTTGGAAAATACCGGGGTTCCCAGTCGATGGACACTCGCCGCGTAGGCGGCAAAAAAATTCTCCACGCCGTCGTCGAGTTCGCTCTTCAATCCCGCCTTGATCCCCTTGCGCACCATCGCCCGCTGCTTGCGCGGAATTTCGAGGAGGTTGCGCTCCGCGTCCGGGTCGATCTGCTTTCTGAAGGTGACGTAGAGGTCCTTGTGCACCCAATCCGGATGCTGCGGCGTGAGGCGGCGATACTCCAGGTGGTCAACGCCCAGTTGTTCCGCCAGCGCGCGGGCAGACTCGTCGAGAGCACGCCGCGCCCGTTCGCTGTGGGCCGCGATCCCGCCGTATACGCAAAAAGGCAGTGACACCAGCGTATGGCCGAACAAGATGCTTTTCACCTCGACAAGTGGCAAGACGCCCTCTATCCGGCCGCCCACTTCGGCGTAGAGGAAACAGGTGCGGTGGCCAAAAGCCCTTTCAATGACCGTTTTCCAGCCCGCACGGTGGAAGAAGGTGGCTTCGCTGCAAGCGGCCGCGAACTCGTCCCAGCGGGAAAAATCACACGGCTGCAACTCGCGTACGTGCACTGCTTCCGACGTCGCTATGCCGGTCGAGCGGCCGGCCAGCGGAGATTCAAACGCGAGTTGGCTCATCGTTCACTCCCGGGAACAGTCGGTCCACCCGGTCCCAATGAAAATCCTTGAGTAGCGCACGAATCCGCCGCTCCATCGACGAAAGATTGACGTAATGCCGGAATCGGGTCTTCAGACTGATGCCCCTCTGACGCGGTTGGCCGGGATCGATCTCCCATGGATGAAAATAGAAAACGCACGGCTGCCGATCGACTGTGTTCACGCGCTCCAGGCACCAGCGCGACACCCAGTACGGCATCAGCCGGAAGTAGCCTCCGCCGCCCGCCGGCAGGTTGCAGTTAAAGAGACTTACCGTAGTGACCGGCAGCTCCAGCAGCCCGTTGCAACGTTCCGGATAGAAGGCGAAGCGCGGCGCGTTGGGCATGCCGTAGTGATCGTGGCGAATAGGATAGACGCTCGAGCTATAGCGGTAGCCCGCTTCGCTCAGACACTCCAGCGCCCACCAATTGGCATGGCTGATGGAAAAGCTGGGCGCCCGATAGCCCTTCACGGCGACGCCGCCGATGTCTTCCAGCAGCTTCTTGGCGCGCGTGATGTCCTGAACAAACTCTTTGGGGTCCTGGTCCGTCACCCGCTGGTGGGAGTAGCCGTGGCTCGCGAGCTCGTGACCCTGCTCGACGATCCGGCGCACGAGCTGCGGGTAGCGCTCTGCGATCCAGCCCAAGGTGAAGTACGTCGCACGGGCGTTGTGCTCATCGAGCATCGCAAGAATTACGTCAATGTTGCGCTCAACCCGGCTCGGCAACCGGTCCCAGGCGTCACGCGCGATGTGGGGCGCAAAGGCGGAGACCTGAAAGTAGTCTTCCACGTCTACGGTCAACGCATTTCGGATCGGGGCGGGATGCATGGATACCTTAGAGCGAGGAATGAAGGCTGATTGAAAACTCAAGATCCAACAATGGCCGCTGATAAATGCGGCTCAGTCCTTCCTTAACCGTGCGGCATTACGCGACAAGCCGCACGGCCGTGTGATCCAGCCACTCGCGTAATACGGCTACGATGCGCTGCGACGCCCCGCCGTCCCACAAATCCGGTATGCGTCCCGCTTTTCCTCCGGTGCGCATTATCTCGTCGACCACCGCCAGAATGCGCGCTGGATTCTGTCCGACCACGGTGTTGGTACCTTCCTCAACGGTGACCGGCCGTTCAGTGTTGTCGCGCAGCGTGACACAGGGAACACCCAGTGCCGTAGTCTCCTCCTGGATCCCGCCCGAGTCGGTCAGCACCAGCCGCGCCGCCTGCATCAACCCCAACATTTCGAGATAGCCGAGCGGCGGTAGCCCGAGAAACGGTCGCGAATCGAGCATCGAACTCAACCCCAGCTGTTCGATTTTGACGCGAGTTCTTGGGTGCATCGGAAAAACCACAGGCAGCCGGCGGCCGACCTCGCGTATCGTACCCAGCATGGAACCGAGTGCGACGGGGTCGTCTACGTTGGACGGTCGGTGCAGGGTGAGCACGGCAAACCCTTGTTGTGCCCAATCTGCCGCAGCGCCGTACTGAACCAGTGTCCGCGCGGCCGGCACTGCCTGTTTCAGGTTGTAGCGCAGGGTGTCGATCATGACATTCCCCACAAAGTGGATGCCTGACTCGGGAATGCCCTCTCGCAACAGGTTTTGCCGCGCGCTTTTCTCGGTGATAAACAACAGT
>JANNPG010000163.1:0-14414 GCA_031399805.1 Betaproteobacteria bacterium
GTTCTCCGGCGACCATGCACAACGCGTCCATCGCGTGTCCGAAAGCGATGGTCAGCGTGTTCGCGCCCAAGGTCACATCGCGCTGCCACGTGCGGTCCGCCGTGCGGGTCAGCACGCCGTCGCCCATGTGCGTCATGTTGACCGACAACACCTTCCCGACGTAACCCTCTTTGACCAGTTCCCGCATGCGCATGTACGCGGGCGACGCGCGCCGCTGCAGACCCACCATCGTGTGGACCTTCATTTTGCGGGCGAGCGCCGCCAGCTCTTCGGCCTCTTGCGTATTCTTTCCCAGAGGCCACTCGCAGTAGACGTGCTTGCCCGCTTCCAAGGCGTTCCTGGTGAGGACGTAGTGCGCCGGCACGCGCACGGCGACGAGGGCCGCCTCGACCGCGGGGTTCGCATTCATCGCCTTGTCGTCGCTGTAGGCGCGCTCCACGCCGTACTTCTCGGCCGCGGCGCGCGCCGTGTCCTCGTGGGCCGTGCAGACGGCGTAGATCTCGGTCTCGGGCAGGCGCTGCAGGGCCGGGACATGCGCGCGCGGTCCCCATCTGCCGTTCGCACCGATGAAGCCCACACGTAAGCGGTTGGACGAGGGCATGAGCCTGGACTCCTTTGCGGTTGAGTAATGAGTAATGGTAACAGGTGACAGAGTGTTTCATCGACGCGGCATTTGCCTCGCTTGTTTCAAGATCGACAGGCGCCGGAATCAGGGGTTCCGGCTTTTCCGTGATCCCTACTTGGAGCGAGGGGAAAACGAGTGGAGAATAGGCCCTGCACGTCGAACGACGTGCCGTCGTCGCGCGCGTGACAGCGAACTGTCAGTGTTAGCCATAGGATAAAGACCATGCTTTTCCCAACCACGCTCGTCGGCAGTTATCCGCAGCCGGAGTGGCTGATCGACCGCGCAAAGCTTGCCAGCCGCTTACCTCCGCGCGTGCGCGCGAAAGAACTCTGGCGCATTCCGGAAGCCTATCTCGATGAGGCGCAGCGCGATGCCACATTGCTTGCGATCCGCGCACAGGAGGAAGCCGGGCTCGACATCATCACCGACGGAGAGATTCGACGAGAAAGCTATTCGAATCGGTTTGCCACGGCGCTCGATGGCGTGGATATCGACAATCATGGTGTCGCCATGGATCGAACCGGGCATCCCAATCCCGTGCCGCGCATCGTCGGACCGATCAGGCGCAATCGCCCGGTCGAAGTCGAGGACGTGAAGTTTCTGCGTGCCAATACCAAGCGGCTCATCAAGATGACCGTGCCGGGACCGTTCACCATGACACAGCAGGCGCAAAACGACTATTACGCCGACGAAGAAAGCGCGGCGCTCGCGTATGCCGAAGCGGTCAATGCAGAGATCAAGGACCTTTTCGCGGCCGGCGCGGACATCATTCAGATCGACGAGCCCTACATGCAAGCCCGGCCGGACAAGGCGCGTCAGTATGGACTGACGGCATTGAACCGCGCGCTCGACAGCATCACAGGCACGACCGTCGTGCATATTTGCTTTGGCTACGCCGCAATGGTGGGTCACTCCAAGCCGGCCGGTTATTCGTTCCTTCCGGAGTTGCACGATTGCACGTGCAACCAGGTCTCGATCGAAACCGCGCAGCCGAAGCTTGACTGCGCCGTGCTCACGAAGCTCGGCAACAAGAAAATTCTGCTTGGCGTGATAGACCTCGATGACCTGACCGTCGAGACGCCCGAGATGGTGGCGGCACGGATTCGCCGCGCCTTACCCTACGCGCGGGCGGAGAATATCATCGTCGCGCCCGACTGCGGGATGAAGTATCTGCCGCGAGAAGTTGCATTCGGAAAAATGCAGGCGATGGTGGAAGGCGCGAAGCTCATGCGCGCCGAGTGCCGGCCGGGTTGAAATTCGGCCGGGAATGAGTAATGGCAAGAAGTGACCGGGATCAGACCGGCGGTCAGGAATTGGCAATTGGCGGCTGGAAGGCATCTCGAAAACAACAATGGATGGGGAGAGCCGCTCTTTACCGCGCTCCGCGGGCCTGTAGATACTTCGCTGCGCGCAATTGCATTTACGTTCCTAGGGCATATTGATCCGGGCACCTTTCTGCGAGATGCAAATGTGCTTTACGCATTGGCTGCCCCGCAGGATCGGCTCACTTGAGGGTGGCAGCGATTTGCCGGATTTGCTCCGGCGTGTGCTCGCCCGCGAGCGGCGTTCCCGGAATCAAATGTTTGCCCAGCACCAGCGGCCCTATCACGACCGGCTCGAAGCCGACCTCGCGCACCAGGCGCGACGCCGTCGCGAGCGCGTTCGCATCGTCGCCCGCCATCGGCATTCCGGGACGCTCGCCCTGGCGCTGCGCAATCGCCGGCAGCCTTGCGGCGCCGATCGCGTTGAAGGCGCGGACGATACGCGCGCCCGGCAGCAGCTCCGCCGAGGCGAGACCGGCGCCTTTTTCCCGCGCCCAGACCGCAACCTCGCCGTCGCGCGCGAGTATGGGGTTGCACGCATCGATCACCACTTTGCCTTTGATCAGGTCTGCCAGGTCGAGGCCAACCTGCCGCAGCGCGGTGTAAGGCACCGCGATCAGCAGCACTTCGCCGAATGCGGCAGCCTCGCGCGGCGTTCCGGCGCGCGCGTTGGGCCCGAGGCTTGCCGCCAGTACTTTGTCCTGCTCGAGATTGAGCGACGAGAACATGACTTCATGCCCGGACTTTACCCAAAGCCCGCCGACTGTCCCGCCGACCCTGCCCGAGCCGATGATGCCGATTTTCATTTTTCCAGTTGCGGCGTCCGCGGCGCGCGCGGCGAATGGCAAACCACTCAACGCGATAGTCGCCGCAGTTGCGCCGGCGAGCTTGAGAAATCTGCGGCGGTGCTGCTTCATGGTGTCATGCGTTTTCATCAAAGTCTCCCGAAAATAATTGTCCGTGAACCAATCGGCGGTGCAAATCGAAACCGCCAATATGCGCTGCGGCCGAGCAACGTACATTAGTCATGCTGCGGCCAATGTGCAAGTTCCCGATTTCGATTGATACGAACGTCCGCCCGCGTCCTATATTGGCGGATTTGCGATCATTTGACGATGGGCGCAGCGCGCTTACCTGAACTCGTAAAGCCGCGCGGGATTGTCCACCAGCACCTGTTTAAGCAGCACGGCGTCGGGTATCCACGCGCCGAGCAGATCGGCGAGGTCGCCGTCGTTCGGCATCGGGGTTTTCACCATCACGTGCGGCCAGTCGCTGCCCCACATCACCTGCGCGGGCGCCGCGTCGAGCAGCGCATGCGCGTAGGCGTTAGTGTCGGCGTGCGGCAGCGGCTGCAATGAAATGCGGTACGGCGCGGTCAGCTTCACCCACGCGCGGCCCGCTTTCATCATGCGCAGCAGCGCCTGAAAGCCGGGATTCGCGATGCCATGGTCGGTCTTCATGTAACCCAGATGTCCGTACACCGTGTCGACCGGAAAGTTGGCGAGCATGCGGTCGAGATCGGGGAATTCATCGACGTGCATCAGCAACTCCATGTGCCAGCCGAAGGGTTTGACCTTGAGCGCGAGTTGGGTGAGCGCGTCGAGTGGCAGCGTGCCCGCCTTGCGGTTCGGCACATCGACGATGTTGACGCGCACGCCGCGCACGCCGGCTTCGTGCAGGCGCGTGAGTTCTTGCTGCGAAACGTCCGCAGCGACCACGGCCACGCCGCGGAAATGTGGCCCTGCGGCCTTTATCGCGTCGAGCATGGCGGTGTTGTCGGTGCCGTAAATACTCGGTTGCACCAGCACCGCGCGCTCGACCCCGAGCGTTTTCAACATATGCTGGAAGTCGGGCAGCAGGCAATCGGGCGGCGTGTATAGCCGCGTGGGAAAGTACGCGTAACTGGCGCTGGGCCCGCAGATATGCGCATGGGTGTCGCAGGCAAGCGGCGGCAGGGCAATGCCGGGCTTGCGCGGCTGGGCGTCGAACGCCGCGCAGAGCGGGGCCTTTGCAAGGTCGTCAGCGTTGGAATGGTTTGGCGTGGCAGGTGATACCATGGTTAAATCCCGGCGCGTCCGTTGCGATAGGCGAAGTTTAGCATTTGCCTGTGGGCAGGCGAGTAGCGGCAACAAGACCTGCCGGGAGCGCGTTACGAATGAAAGGAAACCGCAGCATGGCGTTTCACCGCTTTGAAAATCTGGAGAGCAATTTCCTGACGCCGCACCTGTCGAGCGCGCGCGGTCCCGTGATCGAAGGCAAGTACATGTATTTCTGCCTCGTGCACAAGACCGCGGGTACCGGCTCGGAGCTGCACTACCACCCGAACGAGCTACTGATCTTTCCGGTGCGCGGCAAGATCAATGCGATTGTCGGCAAGGATCGCCGCATCGTGCCGGCCGGCATGTTCGTGCATGCCCCGGCGTACGCGCGGCATTCGATGAAAGCAACCGAAGACGGCGACTGCGCGTATTTGTACATCAAAGACAATACGTGGACGGTGGTGGGCCTTGCCGAAGACGAAGCCGTGCCGGACAAGGCGATGACGGTGGCCGAGGTCAACCAGAAGTACAACGTCGGCGACCGCGACAAGCATCAGAAAGCGCAGGGCCAGTCGCAGGCCGTCATCGAGGGCGTCAAGGTCTGCTACTACCCGGTGGTCGATGCGTTCGATGCGCCTGCGGTGTCGGCGCGGCGTGTGAACTGGATAGAAGGCGGGCGTCTTGCATTCGGCTATTTCGAGGCGGCCGCCGGGCACGCCGAGCCCGCGGCAAAAGCGCAACATGAATCGTTTACCTACGTACTGCACGGCGAACTGGGCGCGCGCTGCAATGGCGAGACTCAATCGCTGAAGCAGGGCGACATTCTGCAGGCCGCGCACGGTGACACCTGGCAGCTTGAGGTCAAGTCGCCGTTCGCGCGCTATGTGACGGTGCGCTCGACGTCTTATCTCGAGAACCTGATCGATTCGATGACGCCCGAACAGGCAGAGCAGGCGCGCATCAACATGAAAGCGAACTGATCGCGCGCGTACGCGCGCGAAACTTCACAGGAGATCTGCGATGATCAATGCTACGGGTGTAATGGTTGTGGTGGCCGGCATTTTTTTCACCGGTGCCGCGGGCGCGCAGGGGTGGAGCCCGCAGCGCAACGTGGAATTGATTGTCCCGTCGACCGCCGGCGGCTCGCTCGATACCACGGGACGCACGGTCACGCGCATCTGGGGCGACCTGAAACTGCTGCCGGTGTCGAGCGCGGTATCGAATCGCGGCGGCGGCGGGCACGCCGTGGCTTACAGCTATCTCGCGCAGCGTCCGAACGACGCGCATTATCTCGCCGTGACTTCGTCGACGCTGCTCGCGAACCACATCAACGGCCATATCCCGGTCACTTACACCGACTTTACGCCGCTGGCGGTGTTGCTTACCGAGTACATCGCATTTGCAGTGCGCGCCGACTCGCCGCTAAAGACGGGCAAGGACTTCATCGAGGCGCTGCGCAAGGCGCCGGCATCGCTGAGCCTGGCACTCAGCAGCGCGGCAGGCGGCACCCACCATATTTCGTTCGGCCTGCCGCTGCTGTCGGGCGGGGTCGACACCAGTAAAGTCAAGTTCGTCGCTTTCACTTCGTCTGCCGAGGCGGTGACCGCTCTGCTGGGCGGGCACGTCGACGTCATTTCCGCCGGCACGGTCAACGTCGCGCCGCATGTCGCGTCGGGCAAGCTGCGCGTGCTGGCGGTGACCTCGGCGAAGCGCATGACGGGGCCGCTGGCGTCAGCACCCACGTGGCCCGAGCTCGGCTACAAGGGAGTATTCGAGAACTGGCGCGGCATCATCGGTGCCAAAGGCATCAGCGCCGAACAGATCGCGTTCTGGGACAACGTGTTCCGCCGTCTCACCAGCAGTGACGAATTCCGCAATTTCGCCGAGCAGAACCAATGGGACGCAAGCTACCGGGGCGCGGCGGACTCACGCAAATTCATGGCCGAACAGTACGACGAATTGAAAGGCGTGATGACTTATCTCGGCATGGCGAAGAAGCCGTGAGCGGGGGCGTTCACGTGGCCTGCGTATCGATCGGGTCTTGAATATGGTCTTTTAAAGGACTATATTCGGTCTTGTCGACTTTTCCGGAGAAGTCATGAGCTCATCCCGCATCAAACCCATCAGCTATCTGAAGGCGAATGCCGCCGAGGTGCTGCTGCGGCTGGCCGAAAAACGCGAACCGCTGATCATCACGCAAAACGGCGAGGCGAAGGCGGTCATGCAGGATGTCGCCTCCTATGACGAGACGCAGGAAACGCTGGCGCTGCTGAAAATACTGGCGCTGGGCAACCGCGACATCGAGGCGGGCAGACTCAAACCTGTCGCCGAGGTCGTAAGCCGGCTGCGCGCCGGAAAAATTCGCGCGTGATGCGGTATAAAGTTCTGCTGACCGCCGGTGCGGAGAGCGACCTTGACGCGCTATACGGCTATCTGGCCGAGCACGAATCGCCCGCCCGCGCGAACTACGTGCTCGACAGGTTGACGGCGGTGGCCGAGAGCCTCGCGACTTTTCCAGAGCGCGGTTCACATCCGCGGGAATTGTCCGCGCTGGGCATCTGCGAGTACCGCCAGACATTCTTCAAGCCCTACCGGGTCATCTACCGCGTGATCGGCAGGCAGGTGATTATTTACCTGGTCGTCGACGGCAGGCGGGACATGCAATCGCTACTATCGCGCCGTTTGCTCGGCGCTTAGGCGCATACACAAGTTGACTTTCACATTTTTCTTGACTAGAGCGGTCCAATTATTTTTTCGCCGCGCGCTTGCGGCTCGCGGCCTTGGGCCCGAATCCCGGTTCGTAATGCGGCCCCACCATGGTGCCGTCGACCGCTTTGCCGATGATGCCGTGCGACAGGTCTTTCAGCGCGAGAAAAATCACGTCTTCTTCCGGCGTGGACACCAGCGTATGCGGCGCGTTGGCGGGGATGTAAATCAACGTTCCCGCCGGCGCGAGCACGCGCTTCCCATTCACCGAGCCTTTGAGCGTGCCCTTCACTACGTAGTTGAACTGCTCGTTCTTGTGGCTGTGCATGCGCGAGCCGGTGCCGCGCGGCTTGTGGATGTAGCCAAATAGCATGCGCGCGCCTTCGATGACGCCGCCGTGGGATGTCGAGTAACCGGTTCCCGCAGCGACCTTCTTCACCTTCGCGACGCGGAAATGATATTTGCCGTGGCCGGCCCGGATTGCGCCTGCGGTCTTGGTTTTTTGAGTCGCCATATGCAATATCCAATCTTATAAGTAATCGATTTTTTTCCAGCTCTCCACCGGCACCACGTTCTTGTTCTTGCCTGGGCGGCGGTCGGCGTAAACCTTGCCTTCCTTCATGACCATGTGGATGGCCTTCTTTTCCTGCAGTATGCGGATGTCGGCGATAGGGTCGCCGTTGACCGCGACGATGTCCGCGTACTTGCCCGCTTCGATGGTGCCGAGGTCACGCCCCATCTTGATCGCTTCGGCCGCGTTTTTGGTGGCGGTCTGGATCGCGTGCATCGGCGTCATGCCGAGCGCGACGTAGACTTCGAGCTCCCACGAGTTGGTGCCGAAATGCGGCTCGAAGCCCATGTCGGTGCCCATCGCGATCTTGATGCCCGCCTTGTACATTTTTTGAAACGTGGTGTAGCAATGCGGCTGCAGCGTCTTCAGTTTGGTGAGCACGAATTCCGCGGTGCCCAGCTCGCGGCGCAACTGGATCGCGTGATCGGTGCGGTGCGCGAGCGTCGGCGTCACGGGGATGCCGGCTTCCTTGATCATGTCGATCGTTTCATCGTCGGAAAACACCATGTGCTCGATGGTGTCGGCGCCGGCCTTGATCGCCATGCGCTGCGCGTTGGTCGTGAAGCAGTGCACGGCGGCGGCTTTGTGGAACGCGTGGGCTTCGTCGCAGACGGCGTCGAGTTCCTCCTGTGTCATGTTGATGATGTCCGGCTCTTCCTTGTCGGTGCCGCCGCCGCCGGAGGCGCAGGTCTTGATCACGTCGCAGCCCCACAGGAGGTTGGTGCGCGCGAGCTTTCTCAATTCGTAGGGGCCGTCGCCGTTGTTGAAGCCGGAGCGCGGCATCGCGCGCGGCTGGATGAGATCGAGATGCGAGCCGGTGATGGTGGTGAAGCCGCCGATCAGCATGCGCGGCCCTTCGAGAATTCCGGCGTTGATCGAGTCGCGCACGGCGCACAGCTCCTGCGTGAAGAGTCCGCGGCTCGAGTTCATGCCGAGGTCGCGCAGCGTCGTGAAACCCATGTCGAAGCAATTCTGCGCGTGGAAAAGCGAATACATCTGCTGCAGCTGCGGGGTCACTTCCCACTGCGCGACGCGGTGGTTGTGGAAAGTCATGCAATTGAACATCGCGGTGTGAATGTGGCAATCCATCATGCCGGGCATCAGCGTGCAACCTGCGGCGTCGATGACTTCGGCGTCCGGCGGCGCTTTCACCTTGTCCCTGGCGCCAACGGCAACGATGCGCTCGCCTTTGATCACTATGACGGGGTTGTCGACGACGGGCCCGCCGTTGCCGTCGATCAGTTTCGCGCCGGTCAATACGACGTTCCTGCCCTTGTTCTCGGGGGTGGGCCACGCGGGTTCGGGCTTCCACCAGTCTTTCTTCGCCGCCATGCTGTGCTCGCTCCTGTGGATGATTTTTCCGGACGCTGAACGTTAGCCGCGGTGCATCATGCTGTCAACCACCGGGCCGCGGATTTGGTAGTATGGGCCGCGAAGTATTTGTTAGGGAAGCGCTGATTAAGTCCGTTCGTGCTGATGTATAGAAGCACGAGCATCGCGTCTACCGAGCAATACCATTCACCCTTCTATACATCAGGGCGAACGGTTGAGGACTTAATCAGACTTTCCTTAGTTTTCCGCGGCGGCGCCTAGTATTCTTATGAATTCAGAAACGAAAATCCCCGTCACGATCTTCACCGGCTTTCTCGGCAGCGGCAAAACCACGCTGCTCAACCGCATACTCGCCGATCCGCAGTTCGCCGACAGCGCGGTCATTATCAACGAGTTCGGCGCCATCAGCATCGATCATCTGCTGATCGCGACGCCGCGCGAAAATATGTTCGTGCTGGAAAGCGGCTGCGTGTGCTGCACGGTGCAGGGCGAGCTGGTCGAGACGCTGGTGGACCTGTTCCTGCGGCGCGGCACGGATGGCGTGCCGGCGTTTCGCCGCGTGCTCGTCGAGACGACGGGTCTCGCCGATCCGATTCCCATCCTCGAAGTGCTCGCGGCGCACCCCGACATTCCGCGGCATTACGCACTGCATTCGGTGGTGACGCTGGTCGACGGCGTCAATGCACTGGAACAACTGCAGGAGTTTCGCGAATCGCGCCGGCAGGTGGCGGTCGCCGACAGGATACTCGTCAGCAAAACCGACCTCGCCGATGCGGAGTCGCTGGCGGCGCTCGCGCTGAGCCTTAACGAACTCAACGCGGATGCGCCGCGCCTGGACATAGATCCGCGCACCACCGATTCCCATGTCCTGTTTGGTGTGGAATATTTCGACATTGCGCAAGGCCGCGGTGAGGTCACAGGGTGGCTGCGGGAAGGCGCGTCCGCGCGCACCCGCGGCGGCTTTGTTGCGCACACGGGCAACGTGCAGAGTTTTTCCATCCGTCACGAAGCTCCCGTTACGCGCGCAGGCCTTGTCCTGTGGCTCGATCTGCTCGCCGGATTGAAAGGGCGCGACCTCCTGCGCGTCAAGGGCGTATTCAATGTCGAAGGCGAACCGGTCGCGGTGCATGCCGTGCAGCGCATCGTGCACGAGCCGGTGCCCCTGCCCGCGTGGCCGGACGATGAGCGCGCCTCGCGCATCGTTTTCATTACCCGCGGCATTGCGCGCGACGCGATCGAAAAAACGCTCGACGTGCTGGGCTACGTGGCGCCCGCGGCAAGCCGTGCGACAGTCGATCCCGAAGCGTATGCGCGCTTCGTCGCGGCGATCGGCAAATTTCACTGATACACTGCGCAACGTAGTTCACTTGGCGGAACATTAACTATGCAACCCACCGAAGCCGCGGTCGTCACCGGCGCCAGTTCCGGTATCGGCGAAGCCTGCGCGCGCAAATTGCTCGAGCAGGGGATTGCGGTGATAGCGCTGCAGCGCTCGTCACCCAGGTTGCAGCATCCGAACCTGCATTTCCGCAAAATCGATCTCGCGGATCTCGCAGCCACCAGGACGCTTGCGCAGGAGCTCGCGGCGGAATTTCCGGTGCGCTATCTCGTCAACAACGCGGGCGCCAACCGGCCGGCGCTGCTCGAAGACGCGACCATCGACGACCTGCAGTACGTGACCGCGATCACGCTGGGTGCGGCGATGGTGCTGACGCAGGCCTTCGTGCCGGGGATGCGCGCCGCGAAATTCGGCCGCATCGTGAACATCTCGTCGCGCGCAATACAAGGCAAGACTTCACGCACCGTGTACGCGAGCGCCAAGGCCGGCCTGATCGGCATGACGCGCACCATCGCGTGCGAAGTGGGCGGCGACGGCGTCACGGTCAACACGGTGATTCCGGGTCCGGTGGCGAGCGATCTCTTTAACCGTGGTCATCCCGCAGGCAGCGCCAAGCGCAAGGCCGTGATCGACGCCATACTGGTGAAACGCGTCGGCACGCCGGACGACGTCGCGCGCGCAGTGCTGTTTTTCCTCGATCGCGACAGCAGCTATATCACGGGTCAGGCGTTATTCGTGTGCGGCGGCACCAGCGTGACGGGTACCGGCGGCGCTTGAGTTCCCGGACGCGCGCCGCCGCGCCATTTACCAGCCGGTGCGCACGCGCGCCGCATGGGCTTCTTCCCAGTGGCGGCCGTCGAATTCGCTCACTTCGAGCACGCCCATGATGTCCGGAAATTCATCGAGGCAGCGCAGATTGACGGCGTAGGCGCTGGGGGCCGCGCGCGGGTTGCTGAACGGATGTATGCCGCAGGTCTTGCAGAAATAGTGTTTCGCCGCGCGCGTGCCAAACTGGTAAATAGACAGTTCGTCCGCTCCCGCCAGCAACTCGAAGCGGTCCGCCGGCACGCGGTGATTCAACGTGCCCTTGCGGCTGCAAATCGAGCAATTGCATAGTGTCGCGCGCGCCGGTTTCAGATGCACCCGGAAGCGCACCCGGCCGCAGTGGCAGCCTCCGTCGTGGGATTCAGTGTCCATGCGAGCCTCCATTGCTGTTGCCATCGAGTCGTGCGTGCGCCGTTGCGGGTCGCCGCCGCAGCCGCAGGCGCACGTCATGAGTCTAAGCGTGCGCAGGAAACATCACAACCCGCGCACTTGGCGCAGCCGCGGGCGCGGTAAGTTACAATAAGCCGGCTATGTCAGGGGCGGGCACCATGTCGGAAGATGCGAAACTGATTGCGGATCAGGCGTATTTTTACATCAGCAACGGCAACCGGCTGTTTGCGTATTGCTGATCGCGTTTCTGACCTCCGTCGACGCGGCTGCACGGGGTGCGCTGAACTGGAATTTACGCGTCCGCGAAGTCCCGGTTTGCGATCGATGCGGCGTGTCGATGCCGGCGCATACTTTCCTGGCGATCAATCAGCTCGCGCGGCCCGGCATGCAGGTTGAAATGGACGTGATTGCGGTGGCGCCGAAGTGAGGCCGCCGGGGTGGGTGGCATGCCGGCTACTGCATGACGGCCGCGCCGCCGTATACTGATCAATAATCATCGCCGGACGCGGTGGCATAGAGGGGGAAATAATGAAACGCAGCGTAATGACAGTTCTCGCAAGTTTGTGCGCAGTGGCAACGCCCGCCGTGGCGGCGGAAATCAGCGTGCTGAGCGGGGGCGCGGTCGAGCCCGGCTTACACGCGTTCGCGGCGCAGGTGAAGCGCGATCTCGGACACGATCTGAAGATCCAGTTCAATACCACGCCGCAGATAGTGAAGCGCCTTGCCGCAGGCGATGTCTACGACATCGTAATCGTGACGCCCGCGGTGATCGACCAGGCGGCGAAAGACGGCAAGGTCGCCGCCGACGCCCGCGTGCCGGTCGGGCGCGTGGGCGCCGGCATCATCGTGCGCAGCGCCGCCGCCGCGCCCAACGTCGGCACGGTGGACGCGTTAAAGCAGGCATTGCTCGGCGCCGACTCGGTGGTTTACAACACGGCGTCCAGCGGAATTTATCTCGACAAGCTCTTTGCGAAGATGGGCGTGCTCGATCAGATCAAGCCAAAGACGACGCGCTATCCGGATGCCGGAGCGGTGATGGAGCACGTGATCAAGGGCAAGGGCAACGAGATCGGCTTCGGCCCGATCACCGAAATCAAGCTCTACACATCGAAAGGGCTGCAGTTCGTCGGTCCGCTGCCGTCGGAGGTGCAGAACTATACGAGTTACGACGCAGCCGTGATGACCGGCGCGCCGTCGGCTGACGCGGCGAAAGCGGTGCTGCGCCACCTTGCGACACCCGCGGGCAAGGCCGCGTTCGTGTCCGCCGGAGTCGAGTAGCATGCGTCGCGCGCTGGCGATGCTGGTGTGCGCCGGCTGGTGCGCCGGCGCGGCTGCGCAGGACTGGCCGTCGAAGCCGATCCGCTTCATCGCGCCCAACCTGCCCGGCGGGCCGACCGACATACTCGCGCGGATGATCGGGCAGAAGCTCGCGGAAACCCTGGGTCAGCCCGTCGTTATCGACAACCGCGCGGGTGCCGCCGGCAACATCGGCACCGAAGCGGCGGCCAAGGCGCCGCCCGACGGCTATACGCTGGTGACCGGCAACAATGCGACCTTCGGCGCCAACGTGAGCCTCTACAAGCGGCTGGGATTCGACCCGATAAAGGATTTCGCGCCGGTGGTGCTGGTGGCGACCCAGCCGAATATTCTGGTCGTGCATCCTTCGCTGCCGGTAACTTCGGTGAAAGAGCTCATCGCGCTGGCCAAAGCGCGGCCGGGGCAGCTCAATTATTCCGGCTCCGGCATGGGCGCGGCGGCGCATCTTGCGGCGGAGCTCTTCAAGAGCATGACCGCCACCAACATCGTGCACATTCCGTACAAGAGCGCGGCGCCCGCGCTGACCGATCTCATGGCCGGCGAAACCCAGCTCATGTTCGCGACCTCGCTGTCGGTAATGCAGCACATCAAGGCCAACCGCGTGCGCGCGCTGGGCGTGACCACTGCAAAGCGCAGCCGCTTCCTGCCGGAGCTGCCGACGATCGCGGAGGCCGGCGTGCCCGGGTTCGAGGCGTCGACGTGGCACGGCGTGCTGGTGGCGGCGGGCACACCCGGCGCGATCGTCGAGCGGCTGAACACCGAGATCAACCGCATGCTGCAGCTGGCGGACGTGCGCGAACGGCTCGCTGCGATGGGCGCGGAAATCGCCGGCGGCTCATCGAAGGAATTTTCCGATCACATCCAGCGCGAAATCCCGAAGTGGGCGAAAGTCATCAAGGCGATCGGCGTGCAGCTCGAATGAGAGTCAATTCGGGCGCTTGAATTCGAGGATGTTCAAGCCCGGTCCGCGGTCGACGAGGTAGATGATCCCGCGCTTATCGACGTCGACGTCGTTGGTCTGCGGCCCCGCTTGGCCTTGCGCAGGCTCCGGAATGTAGTGCCCGACTTCCTGCGGCGCCGTCGGGTCGGCGATGTCGACGATGCGCAAGCCCCCCGCGAACCACGTGCAGTAGACGAGCGTGCCGCCGTCCATGCGCTCGTGGAACTGGTGCGCGCCGAAGCGCCCGGGTGCCGCGCGGCTCCACGGCGAGTCGAGTTCGCTCACCTCGAAAATCGATAGCGGCTGAATTTTCGCGGGGTCGGTTACGTCGAACACCCACAAGCAGCCGTGCGGACGCCCGCGGCGGCGCGCCATTTCCGCGCCGTCGTGCGCATGGTCTTCTTCGTCGATCGCGATCGCGATCTGCCGGCCGGCGATCGGAAACGGCACGCCCATGAACGTATGCGAGGGCTCCGGAAACGGCGGATGGTAGTTGTATGCGCCGATGGTGCGCGGCTGCTTGATGTCGGCGACATCGATGATGCGCACGCCGCCGTGCCAGCAGCCGGCCCACAATTTGTCGCCGATTCTGAGCGCGTGGTGCAGGCGGTGCTGGCGCCCGGGCCATGTGGGCACTTCGCCGCCGGCGATGTGCTGGCCGGGCAACCACCAGCGCGAGACTTCCGCGGGTTTTGCCGAATTGCGGATGTCGTAGATCACCAGAATATTGCCTTGGTAGCCCGGCATCTCGGTCGAGATGTACGCGTAGTTCGCGTCCATGTCGAAGCGGTGCACGCCGATGCCGTGCGTTTTGTGAAACGTGATGAGCTTCGGCTTCGCGCGGTCGGAAACGTCGTAGATCTTGAACCCGCCCTTGTCGTACGGGTTTTTTTCGGCGGCGTCCACTGCCGCCATGTCGGCTTCGCTTACGCCCAGCTTCGCCGCCAGTTCCGCGTGCGTCGGATCGCGCCCGAGCGATGCCTTGAGTTGCGCGCGCAGCTTCGGCAG
>JANNPG010000173.1:0-2002 GCA_031399805.1 Betaproteobacteria bacterium
GGCAGCGCGGTCGAGACGTTTTCAAACATCAGCTGGATCTGCCCGCCGATGAGGTCGGTCATGGCGGGTCCGCTGCCCTTGTACGGAATGTGCGTCAGATTCACTTTCGCGACCATCTTGAACAATTCAGCCGCCATGTGCGTCGCCGAACCGGGGCCCGCGGATCCGTAGTTGAGATCGCCGGGCCGCGCCTTCGCGAGCGCCAGAAACTCTTTGACCGATTTGACCGGCAGCGACGGGTGCACCACCAGCACGCCCTGCGACTCGGCGAGCAAAACCACCGGCTGCAGGTCCCTGGCGGGATCGTAAGACAGCTTCGAGTACATCGCGTAAGCGGCATTATGCGCGATGGTGGCGAGGACTATCGTATAGCCGTCGGGCGCGGATTTGACCGTAATGTCCCCGCCGACGTGACCGCCCGAGCCGGGGCGGTTGTCGATGATGATCTGCTGGTTGTAGAGCGGCCCGAGCCTCTGCGCCACGATGCGGCTCAGCAGATCCGCGACGCCACCGGGCGCATACGGCACGATCAGGCGGATCGGTTTCGCCGGATAAGGCTGCGCTATCGCCGATACCGCAAAAAGCACCGTTCCGGCAAGCAATCCGGCTAGCGCGGTTGCAACATGAATTCGTTTATGCATGACCCGACTCTCCAATAAATAGCAAGCGTTCAATCGCCGCGAATGCCGGCGGCCATGATGACCTTGTTCCATTTCTCGCGCTCCGTTGCAAAGAATTTTTCCGCGTCGGCCGGCGAGCCGCCGAGCGGCACGACGCCCATCTCGATCCAGCGCGGCTGCATCTCCGGCGCCTTGAGAAACGCGTTCATGTCGGCGTTCAATTTGCGGATGATGTCGGCAGGGACTTTCGCCGGTGCGGCAATGGTAAACCAGGCTGTCGCTTCGAAATCGGGCACGCCGGCCTCCGCCACCGTGACAATATCCGGCATGCTCGGGCTACGTGCCCTGCTCGTCATACCAAGCGCGCGCACCTTGCCCGCCTTGATCTGCGCAATCGCGGTCGGCAGGTTTTCGAACATCAGCTCGATCTGGCCGCCCAAGAGATCCTGCATCGCCTGCGCGCTGCCTTTGTATGGAATGTGCGTCAGGTTGACGCCGGCAACGAGTTTGAACCACTCGCCGACCATGTGCGTCGACGAACCGCTGCCCGCCGTACCGAAATTGAGCCGCGCCGGATTTTTCTTCGCGAGCGCGATGAATTCCTTCACGTTTTTCGCCGGCACCGACGGATGAACGATCAGCACGCACGGCACGTCCGCATACAGGGCGACCGGCTGCAAATCGCGTGACGGGTCATAGCCGAGCTTGGAATAAATCGCATACGCGGCGTGGATGCCGATGGTGCCGAACACGATGGTGTAACCGTCGGGCGCGGCGCGCGCGGCGGCCTCGGCGCCGACGTGACCGCCCGACCCCGGGCGGTTCTCGACGACCACCTGCTGGCCGTACTGCTGCGACAGACGCTGGCCGAGTATGCGCGACAGCACGTCGGCCGAGCCGCCAGCCACGAATGGCACGATGATGCGTACGGGTTTGGCCGGATAACTCGATTGGGCATACAACGGCGGCGCGACGCTCAATACCAGTGCTGCGGCCGCCAGGGCGCGAATAGGGTACGTCTTCATTTGGGTAACCCCGCTATTTAGGCAACGCGCGACGCCGGTCGTGGAGCCTCGTATTCAGTATATATCAGGCCTACTCCACACGCATCCGCAAAACCCGGCCGTCTCCGCTGCGGTTTGTTAGAATAGATCCGTTAATCGCGAGTCTCAGCGCCATTCGATGAATACCGTTGCCGACAAACCGCCCATCGACGTTGCGCGTCAACGCGCCGTGGTGAACGCGCTCGCGGCATTTTTGCCGGCACCCGCCCTGTTGTACGAACGCGAGGACGTTCAGCCGTACGAATGCGACGGCCTGTCCGCTTACCGCCAACTGCCGATGGTGGTCGCGCTGCCGGAAACCGAAGCAGAGGTTCAGCG
>JANNPG010000168.1:0-1605 GCA_031399805.1 Betaproteobacteria bacterium
ACGCGTCTCGCTCGGGTCGCGCATGCAGGCGCGGGCCTGCGCGCTGGCGCTCGCGATGTTCGCATGCAATGCCTTCGCGCAGACGGCTTATCCGGGCAAGTCCATCCGTATCCTGGTTCCCTTCCCTCCCGGCGGATCGACTGATTTTCTGGCGCGCGGAATCGGCCAGAAAATCACGGAGGCGTGGGGGCAGCAGGTCGTGCTCGACAATCGCGCCGGTGCCGCCGGCATAGTCGCAACCGACATCGTTGCGAAAGCCGCGCCCGACGGCTACACCCTGCTCATGAATGCCATCAGTCACGCGGCGAACGCGAGCATGTACAGCAAGCTGCCTTACGATACGCTGCGCGATTTTGCGCCGATTGTTTTATTTGCCGACGTGCCCATCATTCTTGTCGTTCGTTCTCCGTCCAGCCTGAATTCCCCGGCCGACCTGATCGCCCTCGCACGCTCGAAGACCGGCCAGCTCAATTTTGCCGCCGGCGGGGTGGGCGCATCGTCCCATCTGGCGGGAGAGTTGTTCCGGAGCATGGCGAAGATCCAGTGGCAGACCGTGCAGTACAAGGGCGGCGGCCCGACCCTGATAGACCTCTTGGGCGGACAGGTCGACCTCACATTCTCGCCGATTGCGTCGTCGATCCAGTACGTCAAGGCGGGGCGGCTCAAGGCGCTCGGCGTAACGAGTTCGAAAAGGGTACCGCTGATGCCCGATTTGCCGACGATCGCCGAATCGGGGCTGCCCGGTTATGCGGCCAGCGCATGGTACGGCGTGGTGGCGCCCGCGCGCGTCCCGCAGGACATCATTCAGAAACTCAACCGCGAGATCAACGCCCTGCTGAAGAGCCCCGAGTTTCGCGAGGGCATGCTGGCTCGCGGCGCCGTTCCGATGGGGGGCAGCAGCGAAGAGTTCGCCGCTTTCATGCGGCAGGAAGTCGGCAAATACGCGGCGCTGGTAAAAGAATCCGGAATAAGCGCCGAGTAGGCTTTTTACACGCCATTTTTCGCTGACCGGAACTCTATCCCCGGACCGGCGTCACTGCATCTCTCACGGTTGCCACATAGGTCTTTGGGGTAAGGCCGTGTCGAGCGGCGACCGATCAAAAAAGATAAAGGCATCGAAGTGATCCCCTGGGGTGATTTCAACACCGCTTTCGTAAGGTCCGGGAAAATTTTGATTCTGCATCCACCATTTTGAATGTTCTGACAAAAAAGCGGCATTCGATGCGAAGAATGAAAAAGTATGTCCGGCATCATGCAGTTTCTTATCCAGAGAGTTGCTGGCGGTGGGAAGCGACCAGTCTCCCTGCGTTCCACCCGCGGCATATGCAGTTAATGCAATATTGAAGACCTTCTTCCGGGTCATCTCGGTAAAAAAGAAAACGCCGGATTTAAGATCGCCATATCCCCACCAGTCAGCCCGCGATCGATTGTGTGAAACGTGGCTGGTGTGAGCGGACAAGATCGCTCGTGTGGCGTCACGTTTTGCCATCACAAGCGTTAAATTTCTGCCTTGCGCCTGATCTCGCTCGTTCCAGCTCGGAATATCGTCCGACCAGTTGTAGTTGTAAAACCCCAGCCAGCCAAGAATCGTTGAAGCTGAAATCG
>JANNPG010000306.1:0-1868 GCA_031399805.1 Betaproteobacteria bacterium
CATCGCCGGCCGCAGATCAAGCGGCGGGCCACCGGCGGAGCCTATCACGGCGGCGTGCCCACCACCGGGCTCGGGCCCGGCGCCGCGGCTTGCGCGGCCACGTCCACCAGACGATGAAAAGCAGAATCGCGAGCGCAACGCCCGCTTCGAGCACAAACCAGAGCATATAGAGCCTGCCTCATCAATATCCGCGTGTGCGACGGAGGTCATTTTCGCCCAGTTTTAGGAGAACGACTGCAGCAATATGTCGATATTGCAAAGGAGGCCGACACCGAAATGGGCGAAAAGGGCCCCGTCCCGAAGGGTTGCCGCCAGAAAAGCCGATTGCCGCGTTGCTCGTCTTGGCAATAGAGTAACTATTGCCTTCACCGGGCGCCTTGCCCTCGACATTTCTGGCGACAACGCATCACGTGGATATTGATGAGGCAGGCTCTAGCCTGTGTTATATACTGCGGCGCATCTTGCATCGCCTGCCGTCCATGATACTCCGCTGCATTGCGCTTATTGCGCTGACCTTGCTCGCCGCGTGCGAAACGCTGCTGCCCGCCAAGCCGCCCGCAGCAACCGTTCCGGCGCCGGCACCTTCGCCTGTGTCTCCCGCGCCGGCGCCAGGGCCAGTCGTCGAGACTCCGGCGCCGAAGCCGCCGGCACCCGTCAGCGCCTTGCGCGCGGCAAGCTGGGACGCGATTGGCGGCTGGCGCGAAGACAATCCGCAACTCGCCTGGAGCGCGTTTCTTGCCAGTTGCGGCACGCTGAAGAACCAGCCGGCATGGCAGTCCGTCTGCACCGTCGCGACGGCGCTCGCGGAACCGTCGCGCGAATCGTTGGTTCGCTTTTTTGAAACCAGCTTCACGCCCTATCAAGTGGTTAATCCCGATGGCGGCGACAACGGGCTCGTCACCGGCTACTACGAACCGCTGTTGCATGGCAGCCGCACGCGCAGCGCGCGCTATCACGTGCCCGTGTACGGCATCCCCGACGACCTGCTGGTGGTCGACCTCGCCGAGGTCTATCCCGAATTAAAAAACATGCGGCTGCGCGGCCGCATCGACGGCCGGCGCGTGGTGCCGTACTTCAACCGCGAGCAGATCGAATCGGGTGCGGCGCCCGTCAAGGGCAAGGAAATCGTGTGGGTCGAGGATTCCGTTGAACTCTTTTTCATGCAGATCCAGGGTTCGGGCCGCGTGAAACTCGATAACAATGGAACGATCGCACTCGGTTACGCCGAGCAAAACGGCTTTCCCTATCGCTCGATAGGCCGTTTGCTCGTCGACCGCGGCGACCTGCCGCTGGAAAAAGCGTCGATGCAGGGCATCAAGTCGTGGGCGAAGCAGAACCCGGACAAGCTGCAGGCGCTGCTCAACTACAACGCAAGTTATGTGTTCTTCCGCGAAATGCCCGCCGGCCTGCCGGGACCGTTGGGCGCGCTGGGCGTGCCGCTCACCGCGCGCCGCAGCATCGCGGTCGACGCGCGTTACGTACCGCTAGGCGCGCCGGTGTTTCTCGCCACCACCATGCCGAACTCGCGCCAGCCGCTCAACCGGCTGATGGTCGCGCAGGATACGGGCGGCGCAATCCGGGGTGCTGTGCGCGCGGATTTCTTCTGGGGGTTCGGCGAGGAAGCCGCAACACTTGCCGGGCGCATGCGTCAAAGCGGGAAAATGTGGGTATTGCTGCCGAACGGTTATCCGCTGCCGAACGGCAATTGACTTAGATCGCGTTTCAAAATGAAACGCGCGAGGTCAGCGCGCGGCGCCGGCGCTCTCGCCATACAGGTATTTGACCTGCAGCAGCACGCGGCTTTTGACCGGATGACCCTGTTTTTGCGCCGGCGAAAACCGCGCGCTGCGAAACACCGCCAGCGCGGC
>JANNPG010000310.1:0-2951 GCA_031399805.1 Betaproteobacteria bacterium
CTGCCCTGCCGCGTGCCGACCTCGCGCAGTTTGGCGACGCGGTCGGGCGTCATTTGCAGGGTTGAGTCGACCACGATGAGTTTGCCGGCACGTCCCGGATAAGTCGCGGCGTAGGTCAGCGCGACCGTGCCGCCCATCGAATGACCGATCAAAACGAAGTCGCGCAAATCGAGTTTATCGACGACCTCGTGCAAGTCGGCCGCATAGCGCGCATAAGAATAATCCGGCGGCTCGGCCGCCGCGCTTTCGCCGTGGCCGCGCTGATCGAGCGCGAGCACGTGATGGTCGGCACTGAAACCCGCCGCCACGAAATCGAACCAGTGCCCGCTTGCGGCGCCCCCGTGCACGCACAGCATCGGCGTACGCCCCGCCGTGCCGTAATCCTGATAGTGCAGCGACAAGCCTGCGGCCTCGACAAACCGGCTCGCATAAGGCGCCGGGCGCAGGCCCGCACCGGCGACGCCGGTGTTCGTGTCAGTGTTTGCTTGCCGGATCATGGCTGTTCAAGGAAACGCGCGCCGCCACCTGATCATAGTAGCTGATCGTCGTGCGCACGCGGCCGGATTCCGCTTCCGCGTAGTTCCGGACCGCCCGGTGCTCGCGCGCGAAGGGCCCGTATTTCTTCACGCTGAATACGGCCATGCCCTTGTGGGTGATGAGGCCGCAAAGCGGCTCCTCGATGCCGTAGGGCAGATCGAACTGATCGTGGCAATCCTCGTGTATGACGAGATAGATAAAGCGATCCAGCTTGCCGGCGAGCATGGAGACGGTGATCGGAGTTGCGACCTCGCCCCAGGCCTCAACCGCGCGGAAGTACGCATCGGCGTCGTGACCGCGCGCCCGGCAGGCGTCTTCCGTTTCCGTATCGAGCCACTGAATCGCCGGATCTTCGTAGGAGTAAGACAGGGTCAGACGCGCCGCGTAGCCGCAGAAGGGATAGCTGTCCATATCCTTCGACTCGACCGCGAAGTTGTGGGTCCGCGTAAAGCCGATCGTGCGCTCGTACTTGCGCACCTCGTTCAGCAGCACCTCCCACTCACCCGTCCCGCCGGGGACCGACGGCAACTGGCCGCACGCGGCCACCAGCGCGGCGAGCAGCGCGCCGGCCGCTAGGGCGCGCGCGCGACTGCCGTGCATACTATTTCCCGCATGGTCATGCATGACACAAAATCCAGAACGCATTGCGACATGCGTAGATTAGCAGGGGTGCCGCGATTTACTCCAGCCGCGTGCCGGTCAGTTTGATGAGATAGCCGTACTTCTCGTAGTCGGACTTGATGCGCGCCGCAGTCTGCTCGGGCGTCATATACCAGGGTTCGAACGCCGCCAGCCGGTTTTGCATGTCCGGGCTCGTCAGCGCGTTCTTGATCTCGGCGTTGACGCGATCGATGATGCTCCGCGGCGTACCGGCGGGCGCGAACACGCCGACCCAGCCGCGAAACTCATAACCGGGAACACCCGCCTCGGCCACCGTCGGCGTCTGCGGAAACTGCGACAGCCGCGTCTCCGAGCTGACTGCGAGCAGCCGCAGGCGCCTGGCTTCGAGCTGCGTCAGCACTGCGGCCGGACTGCCGACCAGAAATTGCGTTTCTCCCGCAACGATCGACGTCGTCGCCGGGCCGCCGCCCTTGTACGGCACGTGCGTCATCCGCGTCTTGGTCATGGAAGTGAGCAAGGCGATCGAGAGATGGGAAAAACTGCCGCTGCCCGAAGTGGCGTAGAGAATCTCTTCAGGCCGCGCTTTGGCGAACGCGATCAGTTCCTTCACGCTCCTGACCGGCAGCGAAGGATGCACCACCAGGAGGCCGCTCTGCGCCGCCAGCAAGCCGATGCCGGTGAAATCCTTCAATGTGTCGTAGGGCAAATGCAGGTAGATATGCGGATTGCCGACGTGCGTCGTCGAATGCACCATCAGCGTGTAGCCGTCGGGTTTGGACTTCGCGACGAGATCGGCGCCGATCGTGCCGGCGGCACCCGGACGGTTGTCGACGATGAACTGCTGGCCGGTCGTTTCGGAAATTTTCTGGAAGACGAGGCGCCCCACCACATCGGTGAGGCCGCCGGTTGGCCACGGCGTGACCACGCGCACGGTTTTGGCCGGATAAGGCTGCGCGAAGCACAGCGGCGGCAAGCTCAATCCGCACGCCGCCCCAACAAAAACAACTGCAAATCTGGATCGCATCGCCCGACTCCCTGCGGGTTGCGCCGGCGCGAAACGCGCACCGGCGATTGATGCGACGGAGTATAACAAGAGGCCGCGCGGCGAGGAGGCCGCGCGGCCTTCAGACGATCAATGCACTGCTTCGGCGTTACGGCCCATCTTGCCGTTCTGGAAGTCGGTGATGGCCTGCTGGATTTCCGCCCGCGTGTTCATGACGAAAGGACCGTAACCGACGACCGGCTCAGCCAGCGGCTGCCCGTTCAGCACGAGCAGCTTGGTGTTCTCCAGCACCTCGACGGAGAACTCCTCGCCCGCGCGCTCGAGCACGGCGATTTCGGCTTCACCCACCTCTTCGACATCCGCCAGCTTGATGCGCCCGCTCAGCACGAACAACCCCGTCGTATAGCCGGCCGGCACCTTGAACGATGCACGGCCTCCCGCATTGAGACTCACGTCCCACAGGTTCACGGGGCTGAACGTATGCGCGGGGCCGGCCTTGCCCTGGAAGTCACCGGCGATCACGCGCACGGAGCCCGCGCCGGCGGGCAGCGCGACGCGCGGAATCTGCGCATTAGTGATGCCTTGATAGCCGGGTTTCGCCATTTTGTGTTTGGCGGGCAGATTTACCCACAGCTGCACCATTTCGAATGCGCCGCCGTTTTTCGCGAATGCGGGACCGTGAAATTCCTCGTGCACGAGCCCACCCGCCGCCGTCATCCACTGCACGTCGCCCGGGCCTATGATGCCGCCGCCGCCCGACGAATCGCGATGCTCGACCTCGCCGGCATAG
>JANNPG010000371.1:0-6796 GCA_031399805.1 Betaproteobacteria bacterium
CGTCGCGTCAAGCACGACGAAGTCGTTGCCCAGCCCGTGCATTTTGGTGAATTTCAGGCGCATTCTTTGCGGTAATCGCGATAGATGCAGCGGTCCATGATAACCGTGATTCCGGCAGCGATCGAATGACTGGGCCGCGCGGAGCGCGGCGACAATCCCACCACCGCGATGTTCTTCAAGCGCCTGAGCAAGGCGCAGCATTCCGCCGTGGGGGGGTTCTCAAACATTCGGGAGCCTGTAACAACGTGAAACACGTAATGCGCTGGCACGATTTTGGCTCAGGGCGCGAAACAAGTCACGCAGCTTAGTCATTCTAAGCAAATGGCTTGCGACAACGCGACGCCGCGTTGCTCGTCTTGCGAATACATTGAGTATTCGCTTCACCGGGCGCCTTGCCATCACCAATTCTGGCTGCAACGCACACGTGTTTCATGCTGTTACGGACTCTCATTGCGCGGGTTTGATGGTTGAAGGCACGACGCGCGCATCGAAATTCTCGATCAGATCGCGCACAAACGGATCATTGTCGATCGCCGCCGCCGCCACGTTGAGCTGTTGTTCGTCTTCGCGATTGCGAATTTCGGCCGGCGTATTGCCGTTGCCGTTGCCGATGCTGATCTCCAGCTTTACCTTCGTCTGCAGATGCTGTTCAAGCGCCTGTTTCAATCGATCCTGATAGGCGCGGTCATTCAGGTGGCGCTGGGCGTGCGGCAGGCGCAGCGCGATGCCCTCGTCCTGCCACTTCACCAATTCGCAGTTGTGCGCCAGCATGCGCTCCATGCCCGCCAGCGGCAAGTGTTTGATCAGCGCATTCCAGTCGTGGTCAACCGGCTTTTTTTTTGACGCGGGAGCACCGGTACTCGCGGGCGGTCGCGCCGCGGCCGCTTCTGCGTTGTCGGCACTGATTGCGGCACTGGCGGCAGGCATGAACGCGAGCATACGCATGAGCGCCATGGTAAAGCCGGCATAATCATCCGGTGCAAGCCCGATTTCCTGACGCCCGTGCAGCGCGATCTGATACATCAGCTGAATTTCTTCGGCACCGAATCCGCCGGCGAGCGCCATGATCGCCGGGCGCTCGGGATCATCCGCGGCTATCGCCTGCGGCACGGTTTGCGCCAGTGCGATGCGGTGCAGCAACGTCGCCAGATCCTGCAGGGCTATTTCAAACGACAGGCTGCGCTCGGCCATACGATCGGCAATCGCAATCAGCGCGTCGCCGTCGTGCTGCACCAGCGCGTGCAGAATATCGCGCAGGTATTCCTGCTCGACACTGCCCAGCATGGCGCGCACCGCCTGCTGCTCAACGCGCCCGCCGCCATGCGCGATAGCCTGGTCGAGGAGACTCAGGCTGTCGCGCATGCTGCCGCGGGCCGCGCGCGCGAGCAGTGTCAACGCCTCCTCTTCGCACGCCACGCCTTCAAGGGCGAGTATTTTCTTTAACTGTTCCTTGATCTGCGGCTGCGGAATTTGCTTCAGGTTGAACTGCAGACAGCGCGACAGCACGGTCACGGGGATTTTTTGCGGGTCGGTGGTGGCGAGTATGAACTTGACGTGCGCGGGCGGTTCTTCCAGGGTTTTCAGCATCGCATTGAATGCGCTGCGTGACAGCATGTGCACTTCGTCGATGATGTAAACCTTGAAACGCGCGCTGGTGGGCGCATACAGGGCGTTCTCCAGGAGCTCGCGCATGTTGTCGACCTGGGTGTTGTACGCCGCATCGAGCTCCAGGAGGTCAACAAAACGCCCGGCATCGATTTGAGTGCACGCGGCACATTTACCGCACGGTTCGGCGGTGATACCGGCTTCACAATTGAGCGCCTTGGCGATGATGCGCGCCAGCGTAGTCTTGCCCACGCCGCGGGTGCCGGTAAAGAGGTAGGCGTGATGCAGGCGCTGTTGTGTCAGCGCGTTGGTCAGCGCGCGTACGACATGCTCCTGGCCGACCAGTTCGGAAAACGTCCTGGGACGCCACTTGCGGGCGAGGACCTGGCTCACATGAATAAGCCGTCAGAACGAACTGAACGCGCAGGCCATGGCGGTTTCACGATGAGCGGCGCACCGCAACCTCAGCCTAGAAATGATATTGCAGGCGCAGTTCGTGGTAATTGATACCCTGATTGGGGCCCTTGATGCCGGCATTCGAAAAATGCTGATAACGGTAGCCGACGTCGTAGCGCCCTTTTTCGCCAAAGCGCATGCCGGCTCCGACATGGTCGCCGAACTGGAAGCTGGTGCCAAACTGGCGCTGTGCGTTGAGCGACGTTGCGGACAGCAAATGCATCCCGACCCCCAGTTCAACGTAGGGCGACAGCGCCGAACGCGTGGTCTGCTGGAAGCGGAAAACAGGCGTGAAACCGATATCCAGTATGCTGCTGTGCGTCCTGGCGGAGCTGTTGTTTCTCCAGTAGCCGGCATCCGATTCCCAGTAGCCGCCCAGATGCCAGTTACCCATTTCCACCCATTTCTTGTTCCAGTCCCACTGCACGCCAACGCGGTACATATTCACATTGACATTCGACGAGTCCGAGTGGCCGTATACGAAAGATATGCTGTCGATTGCATGGGCCGCCGGGCTGGCCGCCAATAGCGCGGCAACGATCAGGTATTTGACTTTGCTCACAATTTATCCTTAGTGCGTGCCAGTTATTGCATGCGTATCGCAATGATATCGCAAAAAGTCGGGTGGCGAGCCGGGTCCCCGGCACTTGCAGAGAATAGCTTTGGCTGCTTCCTTCCGGACCTGACCAGGTTCACTACCGTGCAATGCGGGGGGGCCCGCCATTGTTCGTTTGCTGCAAGCTAGTCTTTGCAGCCGATATGCCATTATGCCCGTTGTTGCGACATACCGCGAGTAGCGAAATCGCCTGCCGGGACGCTCCCGGCCGCGCAGGTGGGTTTGGATTATTGCCGCACGGACCCCGTGATACAATTTTCGGCGACTGTAGTAAAAGCCAACGAAAGCCGGCGCGGCCGCCGCTCATGCGACGCCCTTGCCGCTACGCGATTCTTGAGTTGCCTATCAGCGGAGGACCAGATGTCGACCCAGACCATCGAATCGGTGTTGAACGAAACACGGACGTTCGCGCCGAGCGCGGAATTCGTCAAGCAGGCCAACATTTCGGGCATGGCCGCCTATAACAAACTGTGCGCCGAGGCGGACAAGGACTTCACGGGTTACTGGGCGCGCCAGGCGCGCGAACACGTGCGGTGGCACCAACCGTTCACCCAGGTGCTGGACGAATCAAACGCGCCCTTTTTCAAATGGTTCGCCGACGGCAAGCTCAATGCGTCCTACAACTGCCTCGACCAGCATCTGAAAACCCAGCCCGACAAAATCGCGATCATTTTCGAAGCCGACGACGGCAAAGTCACGCGGATCACATACAAGGAACTCTACCGCCGCGTCTGCATGATGGCCAATGGGTTGAAGAGTCTCAACATAAAAAAAGGCGATCGCGTTCTCATCTACCTGCCGATGTCGATCGAGGCCGTCGTCGCGATGCAGGCGTGCGCGCGCATCGGCGCCATCCATTCGGTCGTGTTCGGCGGATTCTCCGCCAAAAGCGTGCAGGAGCGCATCATCGACGCCGGTGCGGTCGCCGTATTGACCGCGGACGAACAGATGCGCGGCGGCAAGGCGATTGCGCTCAAAACGCCGGTCGACGAGGCGCTGGCGATGGGCGGCTGCGACAGCATCAAAAGCGTGGTTGTCTACAAGCGCACCGGCGGCAAAGTGCAGTGGAATGCGCAGCGCGACGTGTGGCTGCACGACCTCATTAACGGCCAGTCGGACGCCTGCGAGCCGGAATGGGTCGGTGCGGAACACCCGCTGTTCATCCTCTATACGTCAGGCTCGACCGGCAAGCCCAAGGGAGTACAGCACTCGACCGGCGGCTACCTGCTGCAGGCGATTCTGACCATGCTCTGGACGTTCGACCACAAATCGCAAGATATCTTCTGGTGCACCGCCGACGACGGCTGGGTTACCGGTCACACCTATGTCTGCTACGGCCCGCTTGCCGTCGGCGGCACCGAACTCATGTTTGAAGGCGTGCCAACCTATCCGGACTCAAACCGCTTCTGGAAAATGATCCAGGATCACAAGGTCACGGTGTTCTATACCGCGCCGACCGCGATCCGCTCGCTGATCAAGCTCGGGGCCGATCTGCCGAAGAAGCACGATCTGTCGTCGCTGCGCTTGCTGGGCACCGTGGGCGAGCCGATCAACCCGGAGGCGTGGATGTGGTATCACGAGACGGTCGGCCAATGCCGCTGTCCGATCGTCGACACCTGGTGGCAGACCGAGACCGGCGGGCACATGATCACGCCGCTGCCCGGAGCGGTCAGCACCAAGCCCGGCTCATGCACGCTGCCGTTGCCGGGCATCATGGCGGCGATCGTCGATGAAGCAGGACACGACGTCGCAAAAGGCAAAGGCGGCTTCCTCGTCATCAAACGTCCGTGGCCGTCGATGATACGCACGATCTGGGGCGATCCGGAACGCTTCAAGAAGACCTATTACCCGGACGATTTTCACGGCAAGTACTACCTCGCGGGCGACGGCGCCAACCGCGACCTCGATGGCTACTTCTGGATCATGGGCCGGATTGACGATGTGCTCAATGTGGCGGGCCACCGGTTGGGCACGATGGAAATCGAATCGGCACTGGTGTCCAATCCGATCGTGGCCGAGGCGGCGGTCGTGGGCCGTCCGGATGAACTCACCGGCGAAGCCGTGTGCGCATTTGTCGTCCTCAAGCTAGCGCGCCCGGCCGGCGCCGAGGCGAAAAAAATCGTCAAAGAGCTGCAGGACTGGGTGGGCAAGGAAATCGGCCCGATCGCGAAGCCCAAGGACATCCGTTTCGGCGATAACCTGCCGAAAACACGCTCCGGGAAGATCATGCGCCGGCTCCTGCGCTCGATTGCCAAGGGCGAGGAAATCACGCAGGACGTCTCAACGCTCGAAAATCCAGCTATCCTGGAACAATTAAAAGAGCCCTTGGCGTGAAACACGGCGCGCGAGCAACCACGCTTCCGCCCGATTCGATGCGCCGCCACCAGCCATGACACGACCCGGCATTCACGGCCAACGGCTGGTCGCCGTGTTCCTGTTCGGCTGCCTGCTGTTCAACTATCCGCTGCTCTATCTCTTCAATATCGACCAGCGCTTATTCGGCGTCCCCCTGCTCTATATCTATGTGTTCGCGGCGTGGGGGCTGCTGATTGCGTTAACGGCGGCAGTGGTCGGCCGCCGTCCCGACTGACGCGCCTGCGCGCTAACGCGCTACTCATCGCTGACTATGCTAACCGGCCCAGTCATTGTCCTGGCGTCATTCTTCTACGTCGGCCTGCTGTTCGCGATCGCCTATTACGGCGACAAGCGCGCGGATGCCGGCCGCAGCATTATCGCCAATCCCTACATCTACACGCTGTCGCTTGCCGTTTACTGCACTTCGTGGACTTTTTACGGCAGTGTCGGACGCGCCGCCACCAGCGGCATCGGCTTTTTGCCGATTTACCTCGGCCCGACGCTGATGGCGGTGCTGTGGTGGTACGTGATGCTGAAAATGATCCGCATCAGCAAGGCGAATCGCATCACCTCGATCGCCGACTTTGTCGCGTCGCGCTATGGCAAGAGCCAGGTGCTGGGCGGTCTGGTGACGATCATCGCCGTGATCGGCATCATTCCCTACATCTCGCTGCAGTTGAAAGCGGTATCCAACAGCTTTTCGATTATTCTCAAGTACCCCGTCATCGCCGCCCCCGATAGTCAGGCCGCGATACCGCTGCTCGCCGACAATACGTTTTACATTGCGCTGTTGCTCGCCACTTTCACCATTCTGTTCGGCACGCGCCACCTCGACGCGTCCGAGCGTCACGAAGGCCTGGTCGCCGCCATCGCCTTCGAATCGGTGGTCAAGCTGCTCGCCTTTCTCGCCGTCGGCGTGTATGCCACCTATGTGCTCTACGACGGGTTCGCCGACATTTTTACCAGCGCGGCCGAATATCCCCAGCTGAGGAGCCTGCTTGAATTCGGCGGTTCGTCGGTGAATTACACCTCGTGGGCGTCGCTCACGTTCCTGTCAATGCTGGCGATCATGTTTCTGCCGCGCCAGTTCCAGATTGCGGTGGTCGAAAACGTTGACGAACGCCATCTCAACAAGGCCGTGTGGCTGTTTCCGCTTTATCTGCTCGCCATCAATATCTTTGTGCTGCCGATTGCCTTTGCCGGCCTGATGCATTTCCCCGCCGGCAATATCGACGCCGATTCGTTTGTGCTGACGCTGCCGATCGCGCAACAGCAGCCTTATCTGACTTTGCTCGTTTTCATTGGCGGACTCTCGGCGGCGACCGGCATGGTGATCGTCGAAACCATCGCGCTTTCGACCATGGTGTGCAACAACCTCGCCATGCCGTTGCTATTGCGCCTGAACGTGCTGCATCTGCACGAACGCGCCGACCTTTCCGCGCTGATTGTCGGCATCAGGCGCGGCGCGATAGTCGGCGTGCTGATGCTCGGCTACGCCTATTTTCGGCTCGCCGGCGAGGCCTATGCGCTGGTCTCGATCGGCCTGATTTCGTTCGCCGCGGTGGCGCAGTTCGCGCCGGCGATAATAGGCGGCATGTTCTGGAAGGGCGCAACGCGTCTGGGCGCGATTTGCGGCCTCGCCGCCGGATTTTTGGTGTGGGCGTATACCCTGCTGCTCCCGTCATTCGCCAAGTCGGGCTGGCTGCCGCTGGCATTCGTTGAGCACGGCCCGTTCGCGATCGCGCTCCTTAAACCGCTCGAATT